>JALOPO010000347.1 GCA_025453855.1 Gemmatimonadaceae bacterium | reverse complement strand
CGCGCGTCGGGTCAGGCGTTGCGCTGCGCGCCGCCGTTCCCCGCCATCACCGCCACCGTGTTCACCTCGTCCTCGGCGAGCGCGGTGAGCTTCTCGTCGGTGCGCTTCTCCTCGTCGAGCGTCTCCTCGAGCAGGTCGGCGACCTCGTTCAGCCCGAGCAGCTCGGCATGCTCGATCGCCGAGCCGTAGGCCGAGATCTCGTAGTGCTCGACACGCTGCGCGGCGATGATCAGGCCGGCGTCGCGCACGGCGTCGTTCCCGTCGTTGTCGATCATCTCCTGCCCTTCCTCGATGAGCCCCGTCATCGCCTTGCACTCCTTTCCCTGCGCCGGGACACCGAGGCGCTCGAGCGCGCGCTGCACGCGCTCGATCTGGCGCTCGGTCTCCTGCAGGTGATCGCGGAAGGCCATCTTGAGGTTGGGGTTCGATGCTGCCTGCTCCATCTTCGGCAGCGCCTTCACGAGCATCTTCTCGGCGCCGAGGATGTCGCGGAGCTCGTCCACCAGCAGGTCCTGCATCGTCGCGAGCGTGGCCATGGTCCTGGTCTCCGGGTACGGATGGCGGGAGGCGACGCGGTGGTCGCCGTCCGTCGTCAGCGACGTCGCGTGTCGACGTCGGGGTGGTGTCGCGACGCGGGTGCGTCGACCGGCGTGACGTGATCCGGCGCGGTACCGTTCGCGAGCGCCGCGAGGCGCAACGCCAGTGCCACGGCGGCCGCGCAGGCGAGCAGCACGGCCAGCCAGAGCGGATCGGGGGAAGAGTTCATGACCATGCGACGCTGCGCCTCCGTGATCGCGTCAGGGTGACACGCGTCCCTGAGCACCCTCCGTGCCGCCCTGCGCGATGATCGCGATCGTCCCGCGCCGTTCGAGCACCGCGAGACGCACCTGGGCCAGGTCGGTGAGCCCCTCGCGCCGCGCCGCCTCGAGGATGTCGTCGAGCGTCACGTGCTCGCCGTGCAGCCGGTCGTGATGCAGCTGCCCGTCGTCGACGAGCACGACCGGCTCGTCCTCGAGCAGCCGCGACAGCCGTGGCCGGCCGCGCTTGAGGCGCGCGAGCGCGGTGTCGGTGGCGAGGA
The DNA here is from genome assembly GCA_025453855.1 of Gemmatimonadaceae bacterium. Taxonomy (GTDB): domain Bacteria; phylum Gemmatimonadota; class Gemmatimonadetes; order Gemmatimonadales; family Gemmatimonadaceae; genus JALOPO01. The sequence goes on along the minus strand of JALOPO010000347.1, from coordinate 2,139 downwards.
GCGTGATGGCGGCGACCACCGCCGCCGTGAGCGAGTGGTCGCTCGCGAGCAGGGCGTTGGAGACCGCCTCGCTGATGATGAGGAGCACGAGGAAGTCGAAGCTCGTGATCTGGCCGAGTGTGCGCTTGCCCGTGAGGCGGAAGACGAGCAGGAGGGCGAAGTAGACCAGGAGCGGACGCAGCACCATGTGCATCGGGGTCGTCCCTACGGCAGGACGAGCATGGCGATGACCATCGGTCGTCCCTGCCCGATGCGCACCGTGCCCCGCAAGAGCCCCGGTGAGCGGGGCGTGCCCGTGAGCTGCAGCGACACGCGGGCGCGTGGTGACGCACCGGTGTGCCAGATGTACCCGTCGCTGCCGGCCAGCGCACGCCGCGGCGTCGGCACGACGTGCAGGCCATCGAGTGCCTCCACCAGCGACGACGAGAGTGCGACCGCAACCGCGCCATCGGCTCCCGCCTCGTGCGAGACCGCGACGGTGGTCGGTGCCTCGACGCGTACCGCGCGCTCGTACCGCAGCGTGTCCGTGCTCGCCGCATCGCTCACGACCACCCGGGCGAGCGGCCCGTCACCGAACGCACCGAGCAACGCCGCGACGACGATGCCCAGTTGCAACACGAAGGCGACGCGCTGCGCGCGCCACATGGCGCGCTGGAACGGCGTCACGTCACGCGGAACTCCGGGCGCCGCGAGCGCCACGCCGGGCGTGACATCGCTGTCGGCATCGGTCACCGGTGTCATGGCGACCGGAGTCCGGGGTTCTGCAGCCGGCGCTGCGGACGGCGGGCACGGGAGAGCGTCATGTGCGCCGCCCGGTGGAAATGGCGTGCCGCTTGCCCCGCCACGCGAGCCGGGGTCGCATCGCGCGGCCTCGCCGCGGCGCCCGGGCACCGGCGCTCCACGACGGGAGAGCGATCCATGGCCATGCAGAGCCGCGCACGCATCGCGGGGCACTCGATCCACCAGACGCTCGTCCCGCTCCCGATCGGCCTGCTGGTGGGATCGGTCGTCTTCGACGTGCTGCATCTCGTCCAGGGCGAGGCGCGATGGGCGCTCATCGCCTTCTGGCTGATCGTCGCCGGCTGCGTCACCGCGCTCATCGCCTCGCCGTTCGGCACCATCGACTGGCTCGCGATCCCCAAGGGGACGCGCGCCAAGCGCATCGGCACGCTGCACATGATCGGCAACGTCATCGTGCTCGTGATCTTCGCCGTGAGCGCATGGGGGCGGCGCGAGTCGCCCGAGACGCCGGCGCTCCCCTACCAGCTGCTCGGCTTCGCGGCGATCGCCCTAGCGGGGCTCACCGCGTGGCTCGGCGGCGAGCTCGTCTCGCGCCTCGGCGTGGGTGTGACGCCGGGTGCGCACCTCGATGCGCCCAGCTCGCTGACGCATCCCGACCTGCAGCCCGCCGACGCGCGCAGCTCTCGCCCGTGACGGTGACGCGGCGCGCACGCCACGGCGCGACACGATGACACGGACCGGCACGCCTGCACACCAGGCGTCCTCGGGGAGCCGGTGGCGGACGCCGCACGGCACTTTCCCTGCCCTCTTTCGCTGATCATGTCGACTGCGGAGAAGGACGTCATGCGCGTGCTCGTCACGGGCGGGACCGGGATGGTGGGACACGCCGCCGTGCTGGCGCTCCGTGCGGCGGGGCACGTCGTGCGCGTCGTGGCGCGTCGCGAACCCGATGGCTGCCTGTCGCGCATCGACGACGTGGAATACGTGCGCGGCGACGTCACCGACGCGGCCGCGATGCGTCGGGCGTGCGAGGACTGCGAGGCGGTCGTGCACGCCGCCGGCGCGCTCCGTGGCGATGGCCGGCAGACGCTCGACGCGCTCAACATCACCGGCACGCGCCACGTGCTCGACGCCGCGATGCGCGCCGGCGCACGCCGCTTCGTCTTCCTCTCGTCGCTCGGTGCCGAGCGCGGCGAGAGCGACTACCATCGGACCAAGCGCGTGGCGGAGCTGCTCGTGCGGCAGGGGGCGCACGAGTGGGTGATCCTGCGTCCCGGGAATGTCTACGGCCCCGGCGAATCGCACATCGCGCGCTTCGTGCGGGCGATGCGCACCTGGCCGGTGGTCCCGATCCCGGTCGCCGCCTCGCTCGCCTTCCAGCCCATCTGGCTCGACGAC
>JALOPO010000346.1 GCA_025453855.1 Gemmatimonadaceae bacterium | reverse complement strand
CGGCACGAAGAAGAGTGCCGACACGCGCAAGGCGCTCCGCTTTTTTGCCGAACGCCGGGTCAAGACGCATTTCGTCGATCTCGCCGAACGCGCCGCGTCACTCGGGGAGCTCAAGCGCTTCGCCCAGAAGTTCGGTGTGGAGGCGATCCTCGATCGCGACTCCCGGCGTTTCGCCGACCTGGGGTTGCGGACGGCGCTCTACGGCGAGGAAAAATGGCTGTCGATTCTGGCCGACGAGCCGTTCCTGCTGCGCCAGCCGCTGGTGCGGCTGCAGAACAAGCTGTGTGTCGGCGTAAACGAAACGCTGTTCAAGGAGTGGCTGGGGTAAGCCGCGGCGCTGCGTGGGGCGGTCTCAGCGCGCGATCCGCTCCACCACCCGCATCACGTCGGCCAGGCGTGGCTGCTTCGTACACCAGAGCAGGCGGTCCCCGGCCGCTGCGGTGAGAGCGTCGGCGCCAGCGCCGACGGCGAGCGATTTCGCCACCACCAGCACCAGCGGTACGTCACCCACCCGCGCGACCATCGCTGCCTTCTCGCGCAGATACTCCGGCGTCCAGAACCCCACCAGCTCCACGAACGCTTCCCGGCCGTCGGTATGGCGCAGCGTGAAGTCGGGGAGCGCCACGCGTCCGTCGGCCACGAGCGGGGTGCGCTCGCGGGCCAGCGTCCATCCGGCCGTGAGCCCCTCGCGAGCCGCGCGGAAGTCCCGGGCGAAGCGTCTTTCCCACGCGCTGTCGAAGCGGGCGCGTGATGGCTCGGGGCCAACCCGGGTGTCTGCGCTCCGCGCTCGCCCGCGCAGCACGAAGGTGCACGGCTGGTCACTGTGGTGCACCGTCGCCCGCAGCTGCCACGCGGTGGCGCGTGACAGCGCGGGGACGATGCGGGCAAAGCGGGCGCCGTAGCGCGACCGCCGCGCCACGAACGCGGCGGCGGGCCCGGTGAGCGTGAGGCGATAGCGCCGCCCCACCCGCTCCACGCGGTACATGAGCCTCGCCAGCTTGATCGACGCGAACAGCGCCCGCCAGCCCCCGCGTACGCGGATCTCCACCCGTTCGGCATCGCGCAGCACGGCGCGGCCGAGCTCGAGATGATACTGCGCCAGCAGCTCGGCTCCACTCCACGAGGGCGCGGCGCGCAACGGCCACGCCGCCTGCCGATCGGCATAGAACGTGTCGTACAACGCGTGGGGGGCGCCGTCGATGGCGAAGGGGTGCATCGTATCGCCCGGCACCGGCGGCCACAGGGCGCCCCGGGCGCGGAACACGTCGGTACGGCGCGCGGGCAGTTCCTTCACGTCGGCGGGCGGCTCGAAGCGGCAGGCATCGAGCAGGGTGCCGGCCAGCCCGCCAAGGCGAGCGGTATCGCGCACGCGCCGCTCCTGCCGGCGCAACGCCTCCTCGACGGTGGATCGCGGTTTGCCCTCGAGCCGGCGCACAAGGCGGCAGAGCCGGTCGGCGAAGCGCGTGACGCGGCCGTCGGGATCGCGCAGGGGTTTCACCGCGAGACGGCCTCGTGACACCACCACGAACGGGTCGACGTCGGCGCGCTTCAGCATCGGCGCCTCGGGGGCGTCACAAGCCGAATCCCAGCTGTGGCTCCGATACGCGGCGCACGCCGGCCGATCGCTTCTGCGAGGCGAAGAACTCCCAGGTGCCGGCGGCCACCACTTCGAACAGCGACGCGACCTGATCACCCTGTCGCCGCAACAGGCGCCCAAGTCGCTGTGTGTGCTGCCGCACGCCGCCGCGTGTGGAATCGCCGAGCACGATACCGAGCTTGGCGTTGGGCACATCCCAGCCTTCGTCGAGCACCTGCACGGTGGCCACCGCGCGAATGCTGCCGTCGCGCATGGCGTTCAACACGGCGTGCCGCTCCGAGGCGGGGGTGCTGGCGGTGATCATCGGGATCGCGAAGCGCCGCGAGACCTCCATGGCCATGTCGACGCCGCCGCAGAAGAGCACCGACTGCTCTCCGGGAAAGAGCCGAAGCAGGCGCCCCGCCTCGTCGAACTTCGCCTCGGCCAGCCGCACGATGCGCTCCCGCTCGAGGAAATCGCGCCACGCCCGACGGGCCGCCGGGTCCCGACGGGTACTGGCCACGAAGCGCTTCCAGGCATCGGGCGCGGTCAGCGCGCCGTCGCGCCACCCGGAGCGCGCGGTGTAGGCCTCGAAGCGGGCGGTGCAGGCGTCGTACCGGGCGCGTTCGGCGCGCGTGAGATCCACATAGCGACGCTCGATGGCGAAGCGCGCCAGTTCGGCGTCGGTCATCTCACCGATGGCGCGCCGGTACACCACCGGGCCGACCAGTCGCGTGAGCACCGTGTCGCGGCCGTCGGGGTAGGTGGCGGTGAGTCCGAGCCGAGCCGCCGCCGGGGCGATCGTGAGCGCGTCGTGCCAGCTTCGGGCGCTCCCATCGACGTTGTCGGCGAGGTGATGCACCTCGTCGCACACCACGAGGCCGAAGCGTGCCCCGTCGCGCTCGAGCAGCGGAAACGCCGAGTGGTACGTGGTGACGGTGATCGCCCGACGCGTCTTCTCGTCGCCGTAGTAGGCCCCGACGCGGTCGGCGCCGAAGGCATCGGCGAGCTGGGTGAACCACTGCGTGACCAGCGCTCGCGTGGGGACGATGACACACGTCTCCGAGGCCGTCGCGGCGATGGCCAGCATGGCCACGAACGTCTTGCCGGCGCCGGTGGGCAACACCACCGTCCCGCGCGAGCCCGCTGCGTGCCAGCGCATGAGGGCCTCGCGCTGCGCCTCGCGAGGGGCGCGCCAATCGAGTGCTGACGGGATCGTCAGGGCTGCTGGCGCCGACTGCTCGTGAATGCCGTGGGCCGCCGCCCAGTCGCGGAGCGCCGGGTAGTGCACGCCCGCGGCCACGTGGGCGTCGAACCGCGGGTCCCAGATGAGAAACGACGGCGGCGCGGGCAGTGCGGTACCGCGCACGACCGCCAGGCCGTTCTCGAAGGAGAGGGTGGGGGCGGTCACCGATAGGAGATCTCGCGGCGCACGCCGCAAGATAATTCCGGGATCTCCGATGACCGCCGCCAAATCGATGTGACACATGGACATGTGTTCCACATGCTTACATGTTTGTCACATGCCCAAAATGATTCAGATACGGCACGTTCCCGACCATCTGCATCGGCGGCTCAAGATGCGGGCGGCGGCGGCTGGCATGTCGCTCTCGGATTTCCTGCTCGCCGAGCTGGAGCGGA
>JALOPO010000018.1 GCA_025453855.1 Gemmatimonadaceae bacterium | reverse complement strand
GCGATCACGGCACGCGCCGGAGCCTGGCCAGCTTCTCGCGGAGCGCGACCATCGCCGCGGTCTTCTTCGACCGGTCCGTGTAGTACAGCCCCATCACGCGCAGCTCGGTGGCGACGCCGTTGCGGGCGTAGTGCACCGCGGGATCGGTGTTGTCGCCCTGGCCTTCCTGGTAGACCGCGCCATCGGGATCGCGTGGGATGGGAACGAGGGTGCCGGCGAGGATCATCGTCGCCTTCCTCGCGTCGGCGGGATTGGCGTAGACCTGCGACGTCACCTGCAGCGTGTAGTTCTTCGACTCGTAGCGGCAGCTGTGCATCTTCAGCGTCCCGGCCTCGAGGGGCGGGCGCGAGGTCCCGGCGGCGAACGAGACGCCGAGCGCGGCCTGCAGCTCGGCTGGCGTGAACGGGCAGGGCTTGAAGGCGGCGGGCTGCGCGACGGCGACGGCGGGAGCGGCGAGCAGCGCGGCGATGGCGACGGCGACGGTGAGCACGAGCGGGCGGGACATGCGGCTCCTCGAAGTGATGGGAGGGGAGACCGGCGGCGGGATGGCGGCGCGCGCGCCAGCCGTCCCGGTCGCCAATACTCGCTCATGCGTCACGAGGGGCAAGCCGTGCTCAGCACATGCACGGCCGGTGCACGGACGGCATGCCCGCATTCACGCCGCATCATCGCGCGCGGGCCGAACATGGCGCCGCCGCGCCGCACACGTCGTGATCGAGGCGGCGATTCGCGCGCGCTGGTGGGGACGCACCGGCTCCGTGCGCCCGACCGTGATCCGCCACGGCCGTGATCCGCCACGGCCGTGATCCGCCACGGCCGTGATCCGCTACCGCCGTGATCCGCTACCGCCGTGATCCGCTACCGCCGTGATCCGCTACGGCGTCGTGCGCGCGGCCCCGCTGTCGGCCGGGAGCAGGGGGACGAGCACGCGGCTTCCGATGGCGAGGCCGAGTCGCGCGAAGGCGCCCTCGCCCGCCTCGAGCGCGTAGCGGTACGGCACACCGGGCTCGTAGGTCGGGCAGCCCTGCGGCATGGTGCTCGTGCACGGCGCCATCTGCCGCACGGCACGCACGACGCCCGAGTCGTCGAGGAAGGCGATGTCGAGCGGGATGCGAGTGCGGAACATCCAGAAGCCGGCGGTCGCGGGCTGCAGCGTGTCGTAGACGAAGAGCATCCCCGCGCGCTCGGCGAGGCGCCGGCGTTCCATGAGGCCGAGTCGCTGCTGCTCCGGCGTGCGCGCCAGCTCGACGGTGAGTGCGATCGTGTCGGTGGCGCGCACGAGCTGCACGGTGTCGGTGTCGAAGTGCAGGATGTTCTCGTAGGTCGCCTCCTCCGGCGGCGCCTCGCCCGCACAGGCGACGAGCGCGAGCAGCGCGACGACACGAAGACCACGCGGCAGCACGTCGCCGATGCCGAGCGTGACGGTGGGGCGACGGGCGTGCGACGCGCGTGCGGGCGTGGGGCGCATGGTGGTGAGGGCGGGCGGTGACGGTGCCGGCGAGCAGTCGCCGAGCCGCGCTGCAAGGTCGTTGCCCATCCGGCGGCTCGCCAGCGTCCCGGGGCGCGAGCGTGGCAGCGCGCCCGTGTGTCGGCACGTCCGCGCGCCCGCGCGTCAGCGCCCCGTGCGTCAGCGTCCCGCGAGCGCGGTCACCGCCCGGGCGAGGAGCGCGGCCACCTTGGGGAGCGCGGGGAGCTGCGCCGCGTCCTCGTGCTCCCACTCGATGGCGACGAGGTGCTTCCCCGCGGCGCGGCTGCACACGTGGCCGTGGAGCGTGCGGCGCGTCGTCCACGAGTGCTGCGCGCACGCGGCGCCGGCGATGCGCTGTGGCGCCGGGGCGGGACCATCGTCCTCGAGCGCATCGAGCGCCGCTTCGGTGCGCTGCCACTCGGCCGCGGTGAGGTCGCGCGTCGCGGTGAGCAGGTTGATGCGGAGCGTGACCGCGCCCGACGCGCGGATCTCGCCGTGGCACTGCTCGACGCGGAGGTCGCTGGCGAGGCCGGGCACCTGCTTCGCCGGGAGGGTGACGGCGTCGTCACGCGTGAGGCGGCCGACCGCGACCGCCGAGGTGGCGGCGATCTCCGGTGCGGTGACGAGGGCGCACGGCGAGACCCCCTGGGCACGGGCCGCGAGCGGGGCGACACAGAGAACGGCGAGCAGGCGTGCGCGCATGACGGATGGCGGGTGCGGGTGAGGGTCGGGAGCGGCGAGGCGACGTGTCGCGAGCCATGGTCGTCGCGGGCACGCCGGCGGCGCGCCGTCATCCGACGCGCCGATCCTCCTTCCCCATGCGCCAAATGTCACGCGGCGCGGTCACGCGCAAGGCATCGTGCCGCGTGCGGCGACGAATGTCGTCGTGGCCGAGCGCTCGGCGCACCGTCGACATCACCGACGGGCCATGAGCGTTGCCCACAGCGCATGGGCGATCCCCGCGACGTAGAGCGTGCCGAAGATGGTCCTGTTGTGCTGCGCCAGCCAGCGCGGGAGGTAGATGTCGAAGTTGGCGCGGCGATCGTCGGTGTGGCGCGCCGCCACGTCGGTGAGCGGGCAGCGCATGCCGTTCAGCACGAGGACCATCACCTCGAGGAGCACGAACGCGATCAGTCCCCACGCCCAGGCCAGCTCGCGCCGCCACGTGCAGACCGGGATCGCGACGATCGCGCCCGCGAAGATCGCCCACACCACGGTGTGGAGCAGTCGGATGGCGCGGAGGGCGTCGCGCGCCTGCAGGGGCGTGGGCTCGCCGGCAAGCGGTGACACGTGCGCAAGCGTGTGCCCCTGTCGCCACGCGCGCAATGCCCGCGCACGCGTCAGGGCGGCGTGCAGAAGGCGCACCCCTCGCGCGGCGCCGGCTCCGCCCCGTTGAGCACCGTGAGCACCTCGCGCAGGAAGCCCTCGAAGCGCGGCATGTCGCGCGGGATCTCGTGCCACGCGAGCCGGCCACCGAGCTGCACGCCGTCGTCGGCGTCGGTGAACGACGTCGGCTCGAAGACGAGGAGGGCGAGTCGGGTCACCGGGACGAAGGTCCGTGCCCGCGGCGCGGCGCGCTCGGCGGCATAGGCATAGCCGTGGAGCTGCTCGGTGTAGCGGCCGATGGCGCGCGCACCGCTGCCGCTCGTCTTGTAGTCGATCACGCCGAAGGCCGCATCCTCCCACTGCACCACGGCATCGGCGCGCCCGTCGATCACCGCCCCGGTGGCCAGCCCGTCGATCGTGATGGCGCGCGACTGGAGGCGCAGGTCGGTCCCCATCAGGCGCGACCACGGCGCGTTTGGGGCGAGGCGACGGGCGCCGCCGTCGGCGTGCCACTGCTTCATGAGCCGGTCGATGGTCGTGAAGACGCCCGGCAGCCCGCCCGACGGCCGCGGACGGCCGAGCACCACCTTGCGCCAGTAGCAGCGCCGGCAGTCGCGCCAGAGGAAGGCGAAGTCGGAGGGGCTGAGCGTGAACACGAGGCGCCCGCGGTGGTGGTCGAGGTGCCGGCGTCGCGCGGGACCGCGCGTCCGTCGTCAGATGCCATACAGGTGTGGCGTGTCGCCGACAAGGGCCGCTCAAGAAACAGGTGATTCATCCGAGACCAGCACGTGAACGCGGATCCGGAACGGCCGGATCGTCCGTCGCCGAGGACCATGGCGACGCCCGCGCACGTCTCACTCTCCGTGTCTCTCGACGACGAGGTCACCATGATTCGCCGCCTGCTCATCGCCACCGCCGCTGCCGCGGTCGTCACCGTCGCCGCGCCCTCCGTCGTGCGCGCGCAGGACATCTTCGACGCCGCCGCGCTCTCGACGCCGCCCAAGCTCGCCTCGCCGCCGATGGCCGCCCGCCTCGTGGCGCGCACCTATCCCGAGGATCTCCGCCGCGCCGGGACGTCGGGGACGGTCTACCTCAAGTTCGTCGTCGGCACCGACGGCAAGGCGGAGCCGGGGACGATCGAGGCCGACGCGCCGCTCGCGGGCTTCGAGACGGCGGCCAAGCAGGTGATTCAGGGGATCGAGTTCACCCCGGGCAAGAAGGGGAGCCAGACCGTGCGCGCGCGCATGGAGATGGCGCTCGTCTACAAGCCCTGAGCCTCGTGCACTGACCCGATCGTCGGCCGCCACGGCCGTCGGTCGGGGCTGCGGCCGGTGTCGCCCTGGCGGGCGGTGCCGGCCGTCTGCGTTCCGGCCATCACCCGCACGACGGCGCAACCACACGTGCCACGCCGCGTCCGCTCAACCCCGGTGTCGAGCGGCCGACACTCGCGACCGGGCCACCGGAGGCACGCACGCCGCCGGGGGCACGAGCAGACCATCCACCGTTCCCGCACATGCGCTGGTTCCACGACCTCCGCCTCCGCGCCAAGCTCACCAGCGCCTTCGGGTCGCTGCTGGGCCTGAGCACGCTCCTCGGCATCGTCGCCCTCTGGCAGATCTCCGCCGTGAACGGCGTGACGACGACCGTCGCCCGCGACGTCCTCCCCTCGGTGCAGCGCCTGGCCGAGTACCGGCACGCGCTCACGGAGTACCGCGTGCACGTGCGCGATCACCTCCTCTCCCTCGACGACGCCGGACGCGACAAGGCCGAGCAGGGGATCGCCACCCAGCGCGAGGCGCTCGCCAAGGCGCGCACCGCGCTCGCCGGCGACCGGTCCAGCGGGTCGACGAAGATGATCGAGGCGCTCACCGCGGCCACGGCCACGGCCGAGAAGCGCATGCCGGAGCTGATCGCCAAGTCGCGCGCCAACGACGTGATGGGGGCGACGCGCGACTTCGCGCTGCTCGAGGCCGACCTTCTCCGCGCTGACGGGATCATCACCACCGCCGTCACCGCCGCCTCCAGGCGCGCGAACGCCGCCAGCGCCGAGGCGACGACGACCTACCGGCTCGCCTTCTGGACGACGATCCTGGGCGCCGCGAGCTGCCTTGGCCTCGGCCTCTTCCTCACGCGCCTGATCATCGGCAGCGTGGCGGTGCCCGTGGCGAGCGTCACGCGCTCGCTCGAGAAGCTGGCGCGCGGCGAGCACGATGTGGACGCGAGCCGCGCCACGGTCTCGCGCGACGAGATCGGCGAGCTGCTCGCGGCCAGCGCCGCGCTGGCCGGTGCGCAGCGCGAGTTCGCGCAGGCGGCCACGGCGCTCGGTGCCGGCGACACCACCGTGTCGATCACGCCGCGCGGCGAGCAGGATGCGCTCGGCCATGCCTTCGTGCGGCTCCGTGACACGCTCGGCGGGCTGGTGCGCGAGCTCGGCACGCTGGCCGATGCGGCGCGCGGTGGCCGGCTGAACGAGCGCGGCGATGCGGCGCGCTACGACGGCGCCTTCCGCGCCGTGGTGACGGGCGTGAACGAGACGCTCGAGGCGGTCGTGGCGCCGATGCGCGAGACGGCCGCCGTGCTGGAGCGCGTCGCCGGTCGCGATCTCTCGGCTCGCGTGGCGGGGAGCTATCAGGGCGACCATGCGCGCGTGAAGGACGCGCTCAACGGCGCGCTGACGGCGATCGAGCACGCGCTGCAGGAGGTGCGTGCCGGGAGCCAGGAAGTGACCGCGGCCAGCAACGAGATCGCGGGCGGGAGCCAGGCGCTGGCGGCGAGCGCGAGCCAGCAGGCGGCCGGCGTGCAGGAGATCGCGGCCTCGCTGCAGGAGCTGAGCGTGGCGGCGGCGCGCACCGCCGACGAGTCGATGGGGGCGCTGGCGGTGGCCGGCGACGCCCGCACGGGCGTGACCACCAGCACGCAGGAGATGCACAAGCTCGCCGAGACGATGGCGCAGCTGCAGCGCACGGCGAACGAGACGACGCGCATCGTCAAGACGATCGACGAGATCGCGTTCCAGACGAACCTGCTGGCGCTCAACGCGGCCGTGGAAGCGGCGCGGGCGGGCGACGCGGGGCGCGGCTTCGCGGTGGTCGCCGAGGAAGTGCGCGCGCTGGCGCAGCGCTCGGCCGAGGCGGCGCGCAACACCGCGACGCTCATCGAGCAGAGCGTGCAGAGTGCGCATGCCAGCGCGGCGATGGTGGCGACGGTCGAGCGCGCGCTCGGCGCCGCCGACGCGCAGGTGGAGAAGGTGGCCGAGGTGCTCGAGTCGGTGGCCGGGACGAGCGCCCGCCAGCGCGACGGCATCACGCAGGTGTCGCGCTCGGTGGAGCAGGTCGGCACGGCGACGCAGAACGTGGCGTCGACGTCCGAGGAGAGCGCGGCCGCCGGCGCGGAGCTCTCGGCGCAGGCCGAGCGCATGCAGCAGCTGGTCGAGGAGTTCACGCTCACCGGCGCGGCGACCGCGCGCGGTGGGGCGGTGAGCGGCGTGCGACGCCGGGCGGCCTGAGCCGACCGCGCACGCGACGACGCCCGCACGACGCCAGGCGCCGGCCTCCTTCCGCGGGGGGCCGGCGCCTGTCGCGTGCGGGCAGGTCGCCGCCACCGGTTCGTGGCACCACGGCGGGCGGCGTGGTCAGCATGTGACCGCAACATCGGTGCGTCCCCTATGGAAGCCGATGCTTCGGCGTCGCAGCTTGTGTCGCCGCACGCCATGCCGCCACCGCATGAGGCTGGCGACGCGGCGTGCATCACGATGGATGCCGGTGGACGTGGCGCCGCATCGGACCGCCTCCTCTCTCCCCTGCTCCCGCATGTCGGACGATCCGATGCGCGCCACGAGCGTCGCCGCGACACCGGTGGCTTCGGTGCTCGCGCTGCTCCCGCATGCGCCGACGCTGCTGGCGCTGGTGGAGCACAGCAGCGACATGATCGGGCTTGCCGACCTCGAGGGGCGGCTGCAGTGGATGAACCGTGCGGGGCGGCGCATGATCGGCCTCGATCCCGATGCGCCGCTCGAGCCGATGGACATCGCGAGCCACGTGGCGCCGGAGTGGCGCGCGGCGCTGCGCGACGAGGTCCTCCCGGCGGTGCGCGCGACGGGGCACTGGGAAGGGATCATGACGCTCGTGCACCTGCGCACCGGCGCGCGCATCGACGTCTCGCGCTCCGCGTTCCTGGTGCGCGACCCGGTCACCGGCGAGCCGGTGGGCTTCGGCACCGTGACGCGCGACATCACCACGCGCGAGGATGCCGCGCGCGCCGCCCGTGCCTACGACCGCCGCTTCCGGCAGCTCTTCGAGCGCATCGATCTCGGCTTCTGCGTGATCCGCATCCTCTTCGATGCCGATCGCCGGCCGGTCGACTATCGCTTCCTCGAGGTCAACGCGACGTTCGAGGAGCAGTCGGGGCTGCGCGCGCCGACCGGGCGCACGGCGCGCGAGCTGGTCCCCGACCTCGACGAGTTCTGGTTCCGCACGTACGGGGGCGTGGCGCTCACCCGTCGCCCGGTGCGCTTCGAGAACCACGCGCCGGCCATGGGGCGCTGGTTCGACGTCTACGCCTTCCCGTTCGACGCCGACGATCCCGACCTCGTGGCGCTCGTCTTCTCGGACATCACCGGCCGCCACGCGCACGAGGCGGCGCTGCGCGAGGCGGACCGGCGCAAGGACGACTTCCTGGCGATGCTCGCGCACGAGCTGCGCAACCCGCTCGCGCCGGTGCGGCACGCGATCGAGATCCTCAAGCGCGTCGAGCCCGGGGCGGCGCTCGCGCTGCGCGCCCGCGAGATCATCGAGCGGCAGGTCTCGCACATGTCGCGCCTCATCGACGACCTGCTCGACGTCTCGCGCATCGCGCGCGGGCAGGTGACGCTGCGCCGCCTCCGCTGCGACCTGGCCGACATCGTGCGCGCGACGGCCGAGAGCTACCGGCCGACGCTGCAGGCGGCGGGACTCGTGCTGCAGCTCGAGCTCCCGGTGACGCCGACCTGGATCGACGGTGACCAGACGCGACTCTCGCAGGTGGTCGCGAACCTCCTGCACAACGCGGGAAAGTTCACGCCGCGCGGCGGCCTGGTGACGGTCGCGCTGACGAGCGGTGGTGACCCGCAGGCGCCGATCGCGACGCTGACGGTGTGCGACACCGGCATCGGACTCGCCCCCGAGCTGCGGGCGCGGCTCTTCGAGCCGTTCGCGCAGGGGGAGCAGGCGCTCGACCGCGAGCAGGGCGGACTGGGCCTCGGCCTCGCGCTCGTGCACGGACTGGTGGCGATGCACGGCGGGACCGTGTCGGCCGCCAGCGACGGACCCGGCACGGGCGCCACCTTCACCGTGCAGCTCCCGCTCGCCACCATGCTCGCCGACGAGACGCCACCGCCACCGGTCGCGCCGGCCGAGCTCCCGCTCTCGGTGCTCGTGATCGAGGATCACGCCGACGCGGCCGAGATGCTGCGCGACCTGCTGGTGCTCGCCGGCCACACGGTGCGCGTGGCGCGCGACGGCGACGAGGCGCTCGTGCTCGCCCGCGACGAGCGCCCCGACGTGATGCTCTGCGACATCGGCCTGCCCGGCGCGCACGACGGGTACGCGGTGGCGCGGGCGGTGCGCGACGATCCCGCGCTGGCGGGGATCTTCCTCGTGGCGCTGAGCGGGTACGGTCGCGACGACGACCTCCAGCGCGCGGCCGACGCGGGGTTCGACCGGCACCTCGTGAAGCCGGCCGACCGGGCGGCGCTCGCCCAGGTGCTCGGCGAGGCGGCGGCATCGGTCCCGCCCTGATGGGCAGGCGGCCGACGAGCGATCAGCTTGCCGGTCCGTCGGTGCCGATCGCCGGACGCCGCCTTCCCCGCTCCCTCGCGTGCATGTCGCACGGACACGCCCAGCCGCCGCCCGCGGTGGTGCCGGACCACGCGCGCCTGGTGCGCTACCGGACGATGCTCGCGCGCATGCACCAGGCGTACGCGCTCGTGCGCCTGGTGCGCGCGCCCGACGGGCGGGCGGTCGACTGTCGGTTCGAGGAGACCAACGCCGCGCTCGAGGCGCTGGTCGCCAACGGCCCCGCGCTCGGGCGCTCGGCGCTCGCGCTCGCGCCGCACCTGGAGATCGGCTGGGTGCACGAGTTCGAGCGCGTCGCACGCGATGGCGTGGCGCGCCGCTTCGAGCGCCACGACGCCGTCACGGGGCGCTGGTTCGACGTCAGCGCCTGCCTGGTCGACGACGCCGACCGCGACCTGGTCGCCCTCGTCTTCACCGACGTCACGGAGCGCCGGCGCGTGGAGGAGGCGCTGCGCACGAGCGAGGAGCGGCTCCGCCACTCGCAGGAGGCGGGGAACGTCGGCGTCTTCGATCACGACCTGGTGCACGACACCACGTGGTGGTCCGACGCGCAGTGGCGCCTCTTCGGCCACGCGCCCGCGCCGCACCTGGTGCCGGCCACGCTCTTCCGCGATGCGGTGCACCCCGAGGACCGCGATGCGCTCGATGCGGCGGTGAATCGCTGCCTGCGCGGCGACGTGGCGCCGCTCCGGCACACGATGCGCATCGTGCGCCCCGACGGCGCGACGCGGTGGATCGAGATCGTGGCGCGCGTCACGCGGCGCGACGGCCGCGGCGCGCCCGAGCGTCTCGCCGGGGTGAACATCGACGTCACCACGCGCGTGGAGGCGCAGCTGGCGCTGGCCGAGTCGGAGCGGCGCTTCCGCGTGATGGCCGACGAGCTCCCGCAGATCGTCTGGGTGCACGACGAGACCGGGAAGCTCCGCTTCGTGAACCGCACCTACTGCGCCTTCTTCGGCATCCCGGCGGAAGAGGCGACCGGGGACAACTGGATCCCGCTCACGCACCCCGACGACTCGGTCCCCTACGTGCAGGCCTTCGAGGCCGCGGTGCGGGACCGCACGCCGTTCCGGGCGCAGCTGCGCGTGCGCGACGCGCGCGGCGACTGGCGCTGGATCGACTCGTACGCCCGGCCGCACTTCGACGATGCCGGGCGCTACCTCGGCCATGTGGGGACGAGCGTCGACGTCACCGCCGACCGCGAGGCGGCCGCGGAGCGGGCCGAGCTCGCGCGGCAGCGGCAGCTGGCGCTCGACGCGGCGCGGCTCGCCTGGTGGTCGCTCGACGCCGCCACGGGGCGTATCGCGGGCGATGCGCGCCTGCGCGACATCTTCGGCCTGCCCGACGACGCGCTCATCGACGTGGAGCGCTTCTACGCGCGCGTGCCGGCGGACGACCGGGATCGCGTGCGCGCGGTGATGGCGACCGCGATGGACCCGGCCGAGGGGACGCCGTTCGTCACCGTGCACCGCGTGCAGCACCCGACGCGCGGGCTGCGCTGGGTGGAGGCCACGGGGCGCGCCGACTTCGCGGTGGACGCGGCGGGACGGCGCACGCTCCGCTCGCTGGTGGGAACGGTCGCCGACGTCACCGAGCGCGAGGCGGCCGCGGCTGCGCTGCGCGAGGCCGATCGCCGCAAGGACGACTTCCTGGCGGTGCTCGCGCACGAGCTGCGCAACCCGCTCGCCCCGGTGCGGCACGCGGTCGAGCTGCTGCGGCGCGCCGACGCGTCGCCCGCGGCCGCGGCACGGGCGCGCGAGATCATCGGGCGGCAGGTGGCGCACATGACGCACCTCATCGACGACCTGCTCGACGTCTCGCGCATCGCGCGCGGGCTGGTGCAGCTGCGCACCGCGCCCGTCGACCTGCGCGACATCGCGCGTGCGGCGGTGGAGAGCTACCGGGCCGGCTTCGACGCCGCCGGCGTGCGCCTGCGCGTCGAGCTCCCCGATCAGCCGCTGCCGATCGACGGCGACGCGACGCGCCTGGCGCAGGTGGTCGCCAACCTGCTGCACAACGCGGAGAAGTTCACGCCGCGCGATGGCGTGGTGACGGTGCGCGTCGTCGAGGATGGCGCCGACGTGCGGCTCGAGGTGCGTGACACCGGCATCGGGATCGCGCCGGCGCTGCTGCCGCACCTCTTCACGCCGTTCAGCCAGGCCGAGCAGGGGCTCGACCGGTCGCACGGCGGCCTCGGACTGGGGCTCGCGCTGGTGCGCGGGCTCGTCGAGCTGCACGGCGGCCGCGTGACGGCGCGCAGCGACGGCACGGGGCAGGGAACGACGATGACGGTCACGCTCCCGCGACGCACCCGGGCGGCCGCGGTGGCCCTCCCCGGCGCACCGATGCCGACATCGGCATCGTTCGCGCGTCGCGTCCTCGTGGTCGAGGACAATCGCGACGCGGCCGAGATGCTGCGTGCGCTGCTCGAGTCGGCGGGCCACACGGTGTGCGTGACCCACGACGGCGACAGCGGCGTGGCCGCGGCGCGCAGCTGGTCGCCCGACGTGGTGCTGTGCGACATCGGGCTCCCCGGCGCGCTCGACGGCTATGCGGTGGCGCGCCTCCTGCGCGCCGACCCCGCGCTGGCCGCGGTGCCGCTGGTGGCGCTGAGCGGCTACGGTCGCACGCAGGATCGCGAGCGTGCGCTGTCGGCGGGCTTCGACCACCACCTCGTGAAGCCCGTCGACCTCGCGACGCTCGCCACCGCGCTCGGCGCGGGGCGCCCCGCGCCGAGCGCGGTGGCGCTCAGCACCCTCGCTTCGCGAGGTAGGTGAGCTCGTCGGCCGGGTCGCCGCCCAGCATGCGCTCGGCCCACTCCACGCCCTGCGCCACGGAGTGGTCCATGTTCCCCACCTCGTAGCGCCACGCGCCGAAGCGGCCGCGCGAGAAGATCTGCTGCGTCTCGAGCCACGGCAGCACCGTGGCCAGCGCCCCGTCCCGCTCGAGCGACGGCGTGGGATAGCTGTAGTCGCGCGTGATCAGGAAGGCGTCGACGATGTCGTCCTGGTCGCGCTCGGAGATGATGCGCGTGTTCACGAGCCCCTGGATCACCTCGTCGACGATCGTCTCCTTGCGCACCGGCTTGAACGGCGAGCACGAGACCTCGGCCAGCAGCGAGTAGTGCGTGCGGGCGTCGGGGACGACCTCGGGCGAGTAGTTCGAGAGGTAGGTGAGGCGGTAGAACGGGCAGTTGTCCTCGGGGAAGTAGATCCAGCACTTGCTGGA
>JALOPO010000345.1 GCA_025453855.1 Gemmatimonadaceae bacterium | reverse complement strand
GGGAGGATGAGGATGTAGACCTCGGGGTGGCCGAAGATCCAGAACAGGTGCTGCCAGAGGAGCGGGTCGGCGCCGGCGGTGAGCGTGTAGAAGTTGGTGCCGAAGAACCGGTCGAACTGGAGGAACACGAGCGCGACGGTGATGACCGGGAAGGCCAGCACGACGAGGAACTGCACCACGAAGCTCATCCACGTGAACATCGGCATGCGCATCAGGTGCATCCCCGGCGCGCGCATGTTGATGATGGTGGTGATGAAGTTGAAGCCGGCGGCGAGGGAGCTGATGCCGAGGATCTGGAGGCCGAGCACCCAGAAGTCGATGTTCAGGCCCGGCGAGTAGGCTTCGGTGGTGAGCGGGGCGTAGCCGAACCAGCCGCCGTTGGGGGCGATGCCGGCGAAGATCGGCAGCGTGATGAAGATGCCGCCGAGGAGGTAGACCCAGTAGCTGAAGGCGTTGAGACGCGGGAAGGCCACGTCGCGGGCGCCGATCTGCAGCGGGATGAGGAAGTTGAAGAACGCGGCCGACAGGGGCATGATGGCGAGGAACACCATCGTGGTGCCGTGCATGGTGAAGAGCTGGTTGTACAGCTCCGCACTCACCAGCGCCTGGTTCGGTGCGGCGAGCTGGGCGCGGATGACCGCCGCCTCGAGCCCGCCGAAGATGAAGAAGAAGAGCGACGTGAACAGGTACAGCACGCCGATCCGCCGAAGATGAAGAAGAAGAGCGCCGTGAAGAGGTACAGCACGCCGATCTTCTTGTGATCGGTCGTGGCGATCCAGCTCCAGATGCCGCCCTTCGATTCGGCGGCCGCGGTGGCTGGCGGCGCGTACGTCGGCGCGGCGACGGTGGTGGCCATGTCGTCAGGTCTCCGGGCGCGGGGTCACTTGAGCGCCGTGAGGTACGCGGCGATGTCGACGATCTCCTGGTCGGTCAGCCCGCCCAGCGTCACCTTCGCCTTGGTCGCGGGATTCCACTCGCCCTTGCCGAGCGCCGGCATGATGCTGCCGGGCTTCATGGCGGGGGCGTTCTTGATCCAGAGCGCGAGCAGCTCGGGGGTGTTCGCGTAGAGCCCGGCACCGATGGTGTAGCGCGAGCCGAGGTGCGTGAGGTTCGGCCCCACCACACCCGCGCTGGCCGGGTTGCCGGCGATCTTGTGGCAGCCGATGCACGAGCTGCGCGAGTAGACCTGCCGCCCGCGCTCCGCATCGCCGGTCAGCCCGGCCTGGATGGTGAGCCCGGCCGGCGCCGTGGCCGTCGGGATCGTGTGCGGCTCGATCCGCTCGCGCGGGAAGACGAAGCCCACCGGCGTCGCCGGCTCGGCCGACGCCAGCGCGGTGCCGACCTGTCCGCCCCTGGTGGTGCTCTCGCTGGCCGCGGCCGGCGCCGTGGCGGGCGTGACCGGCGCGGGCACCACCGCACCGAACACCGCCGGCGCCTTCTGGTGCGCCGCCCAGCTCGCGAACTGCGCCGGCGTCACCGTGAAGACGCGGAACTTCATGTTCGCGTGGCTCGCCCCGCAGTACTCGTTGCACGTCCCGTTCAGCGCCTTGAGCGCCATCGAGTCGCGCGGCGTGAACCAGAGGTAGTTCGTCCGGTTCGAGATCAGGTCGCGCTTGCCGCCGAGCCGCGGGATCCAGAACGAGTGCAGCACGTCGGCCGTCTTGAGCGCGAAGTTCACCGGGCGCCCGGTCGGCAGGTAGAGCTCGTTGGCGGTGGTGATCCCGTACTGCGGATACTTGAACTCCCACCACCACTGGTGCCCGATCACCTCGACCTGCAGCGCGGTCGCCGGCGCCTTGGCCTGCGTCTGGAAGATCGCCTTGACCGTCGGCACGGCGATGAAGGCCAGGATCACCGCCGGGATCGCGGTCCACGCGATCTCGAGCGCCGTGTTCCCG
This sequence comes from Gemmatimonadaceae bacterium, assembly GCA_025453855.1. GTDB lineage: Bacteria > Gemmatimonadota > Gemmatimonadetes > Gemmatimonadales > Gemmatimonadaceae > JALOPO01. Next base: position 2,033 of record JALOPO010000345.1, on the reverse strand, counting down.
TGCACGTGGCTCGGATTCGGCTGCCCGGGCTTGGCCTTGAACCGGAAGACGATGTACAGGAGCCCGACCTGCACGATGACGAAGACCAGCGTCGCCCAGAACAGCAGGCGATCCCAGAGCTGGTCCGTGATCTCGTTGACCTCGGTCGTGTAGTTGAACGTCGTGTTCGGGTAGGCCTCGCTGGCGCAACCGGCGAGCGCGACGAGCGCCACGACCGGCAGCGCCAGGGGCGCGAGACGGCGTGCCGCTCGGAGCGACGCGGCCAACCAGCGAACACCGCTATTGCTGGACATGCCCGGGGATGGAAGGAGACGTGATGGCCGACCACACGGCCACCATCCGAGTATCGACCCGTCGTAACCGCTCCCACGCCACGTGGCTGGTGCCCGATGGCGCGAGTCCGGTCACGACGGACACCTGCGGGGCCACGACCCCTACCGGGCCTGTGACGACGCCGAAGCTACGCGGGGTCCGGCGCCGCCCCGATCGGGCGACGCCCGACACCGGTGGTGTCAGGGAACACGGAGTACGCCGGGAAAAGCTAGCCGGACAGGTTATCGGGTGCCATCGGACCGGGCGTCCTACGTCTCACGCGCGATCGCCGTCCGAGCCCGGGGCGCGCGACGCGTCACCCTCGTCGGCCAGCGCGTGCTTCGTCAGCACCTGCTGGGTCGCCAGTTCGAGCGCGGTTTTGAGCTGCGCCACCCGCTCCCGGAGCATCCGCAGCCGGACCGTCTCCGTCCCCCCGGCGCGCCCCGCGACCAGCACCAGATCGGCCGCCAGGTCGCTCAGCGGCTGGAACTGCGACCGGAGCAGCCCCACCAGCGGCGTCCCGCTCCGCTTGAGCTGCTGCGCGAAGCCGCCCGTGGGCTGCGAGTTGCGGATCGCCACCGCCAGCTTCTCCACGTGCCCGTGCAGCGTCTGCGCGAGCGCCAGCGCGTCGTCGAGCGTCTGCAGCTTGGCCTGGCCGGCGCCATCGACCTGGGGACGGGGCATGCGCGGAAGCTACCTCGGCACCGCCACCGGGGCGGCGGCGGGGTGGACGATCAGTTGGGGGCCCGCACGCGCGTGCCGCCCAGCGCCGCACTCGCGTAGTCGCGCGAGACCGCGCTCGCGTTGTAGTACTCGGACAGGAAGCCGTTCGTCGTCCCCACGTACTGGATCAGCGGCCCGCCCGCGAACGGCTCGCTGCTGAAGCGCCCCCCGAACGGATCGGTGTACCAGCGCGTGATCCCGGTCGTGTTCCGCTGGCGGAACGAGTCGACGAGGTTCGTCATCCGGCTCGCCCCCTTGAACGGCGCGCGCACGTCGTCCCACGGCACCGTCGCCCCCGCGAGGCCGCGGCAGGGGGGCGTGTCGCGCATGCTCGCCGCCCCGCACACGTCCACCATGCGGGCGATCCGCTCGGGGCGCGCGAGGTCGATGAAGCGCACCGGGTCGCCCACCGCCATGTAGACCGCGCCGCCGAGTCGCAGCTCGCTCGCCCGATCGGCAGCGGTGACGCCGCTCAGCGACGCCTCGATCCCGAAGCCGGCGATCCAGAGCTCGCCGATCGCCCAGTGCTGCCCCTGGCCGATGACGCGCGGGTCGATGCAGCCGAGGCGATCGGGGAGCAGGCGCTTGCCGATCCCCGCCACCGAATTGAGCGGCGACGGCGTGCCGGCGTCGTACTCGCGCGTTCCCGCCCCCGCGCAGAAGCCCTCGACGCGCCCCGGCACACCGAGTCGCGAGAGCGCCTGCCAGTGCACCGAGAGGCCGTTGGCGCAGCGCGCATGGTAGAAGAACTCGTGCGTGTTGTTCGTGAGCGCGTCGTGCGAATGCGTTCCCTGATGGAGCTTGGCGAGCACGTCGCACCGCGTGCTCGGCCCCTCGCCGGGCCGCTGCGTGGGGATCGCGTTCTCCCACTCCACCTTGTGGCCGACGTGGTCCTCGTCGCGCGGGTTGGCGGGATCGAGCACCGCCAGCGCCTCGCTCGCGATGCCGAAGGGGAGCGGGATGTCCCTGAAGACGCTCCCCGCCGGGTCACGCCCGTG
>JALOPO010000344.1 GCA_025453855.1 Gemmatimonadaceae bacterium | reverse complement strand
GAAGACCGCGCCGCGCGCATCGACGAAGCCGGTCGTGCCGTCGAGCACCGTCACCTGGCCGAGCAGCGCACGCACCCACTTCTCGGCCGGCGCGCTGGCACGCACGCGTGATGCGAGGCCGTCGCCCTGCACGTCCTGCACTGCATCGAGCGGAAGCAGCAGCACCGGCCCCGCCTTGGCCGCCGAGTGCCACTCCGCGACCGCACGGGCACTCGCGACGTCGCGCACCACCACCGCATGGACCGTGGCGCCGAGATAGCGCTCCACGAGCGCCGCCGCATCGCTGTCGGCAGCCAGGAAGTCGGAGAGCGGACCGAGCACCGCGCCATCGCCGAAGCGCGCCCGTTCACGCAGCACCGCCGCCGCGCCGGGCGCGAGCCCCACGCGATCGCGGTCGAGCGCCTCGAGCCCGCCGATCTTCCCCTGCAGTGACGTGCGCAGCCGATCGAGCTCGCCGAGGCGCTGTCGCCCCTCGCTCTCGGCCTGTCGCGCCGCCTGCGCCGCCGCGCGCGCCGCGTCGAGCGCCTGCTGCGCCTGCGAGACCTGCACGCGCGCGAGCTCCACCTGCTCGCTCGCCGCCGCCAGCTCGCGCTGTGTCACGTGCTGCGCATCGGCCAGCGCCTGCAGCTCGTCGTCGAGCGACGCCGCGACGTCCTGCAGCTCGCGGCCGGTCCCCTCGCGATCGAGCTCGAGGCGCCGCACCGAGTCGCGCGCCTCGCGCAGCGTGCGCTCGGCCTGCTCCACCTGCTCGCGTGCGCTCGACACCGCGCGACGCGTCTCGTCCTCGGCGCCCGCGCGCTCGGCGAGGAGCGCGGTGGCCGCGGCCAGTTCGGCCTGCAACCGCGCGAACTCCTGCTCCGCGTCCTCGCGTTCCATGCCGACGCGCTCGCCCTGCGCCTCGCCGTCGCGCAGCTCGGCATCGGCGCGCTCGCGGCGCTGCATCGCGTTGCGCTGCCGCTCCTCGGCCACGCTCAGCTCGCGCTCCGTCACGTTCACCTGCTCGCGCTGTGCCTGCACCAGGCGCGCGAGCTCGGCACGCGTCCCCTCGGCGGCGGCGCGCGCACGCTGCATCGCCTCGCGATCGCGCGCGGCGACGCTTGCCGCCTCGGCGGCCGCGGGCTGCTCCTCGCGCAGCGCGGTCAGGCGCGCCTCGAGCTGCTGCAGCTCGTCGGCCCACCCTTCGAGGTCGCGCGCCGCGAGCGTCACGTCCACTGCGAAGCGCCGCGCCGTGAGCTCGGCGTGCTTCTCGGCCTTCTTGCGCTGGCGCGCCAGCGAGCGCACCTGGCTCTGCACCTCCTCGATCAGGTCGTCGAGGCGCGAGAGGTCGACCGTCGTCTCCTCGAGCCGGCGCTCGGTGCTCCGGCGCCGGTCACGATACAACCCCACCCCCGCCGCTTCCTCGAACAGCTCGCGACGGTCATCCGGGCGATCGCTGAGCAGCGCGTCGATCATGCGGCTCTCGATCACCACGCCCGAGTCGGCCCCGAGCCCCGTGCCGCGCACCAGGTCGTTGATGTCCTTGAGCCGGCAGGGCGCGCGATTGAGGAAGTAGTCGCTCTCGCCCGACCGCGAGAGCCGGCGCGTGATCACCACCTCGCGGAACGGGACCGGGAGCGTGCCGTCCTCGTTGTCGAAGTGCAGCGAGACCTCGGCCACGTTCACCGGGCGCCGCGCGCTCGACCCCTGGAAGATGACGTCCTCCATCTTCCCGCCACGCATCATGCGCGCGCGCTGCTCGCCGAGCACCCAGCGCACCGCGTCGCTGACGTTGCTCTTCCCGCAGCCGTTGGGGCCGACGATCATCGTCGCCCCCGGCTCGAAGAGCATCTCGGTGTGGTCGGCGAACGACTTGAAGCCGTGGAGTTCGAGCTTGGTCAGCCGCACGTCAGAAGCTTCTCCCGGTCCGGTACACGAGCGTCGGCGAGATGCCGCGCGCCCGGAGCGCCGCGATCTGCGGCGCCGCCTGCTCGGGCGACGCGAACGCGCCCACGTAGATCGTCGCCGTGCCGTCGGGCTGCAGCAGCGGATACGCCGCCACCTCCCGCTGCACGTAGCCGTCGGCGACCGCCTTCGCGGCGCGACGCCCGACCTTGCTCTCGAGCGCGAGCGCGAACGGCAGCGCCGCCACGCGCCCCATCTCCTGGCCGATCACCGTGCTGTCGCGCATCGAGACGAGCAGCGAGTCGGCCTGCGGCGCGCGCCCGTACGCCCCCGCCATCACCTGGTACCAGACGCCACGCTGCCCCGCGAGCTGCACCTGCGTGATCGTTCCCGCCGGGATCCCCTGCTGGCGCTGCTCGGTCCACCGGGCCAACGCCTGGGCCGGGTCGTTGGTGGCCAGTACCACCACGCCGAACGCGACCGCGCGCGCGGAGTCCTGCGGATTCGCGGGGAGGAGCATGCGCAGCGAGTCGACACGCGCGATGATCGCCGAATCGCTCGCCGGACCGGCGGGGCCGGTCGTCACCGCGGTCGACGAATCGGCCGCTGCCGCGCGCGCCTGGGCGACTCGCGCCGAATCGAGCCGCGCCACGGAATCGGCGGCGGCCCGTTGCGCCGCCGCGCGACGCTCCATCTGCGGCCGACCCACCAGGAACCAGATCCCGACCGCCGCCACGAGCACCGCCGCCGCGATGAAGTACGGGCGACGACTCGGCGGCGGGTCGATCACCGCCACCTGCTTGCTCAGCGATGGCGTGCGCAGCCCGGACGCCGCGCTCTCGCCCGCGGGCGGCAGCGCGTCCGTGCCCACCGGCGTGAACTCGGGCGGCGTGATGCTGGCGACCATCGCCGGCGTCACGATCCGCGGACGCGCGCCCGTCCCCTCGCCCGCCGCGTACGGGGCGGGGACGACGCCCAGCGTCCGATCGGCGGGAATGCCGAGCGTCGACGCGTCGCCGACCACCAGCGCACCATCGACCATCGTGAGCAGCTCGGCCGCGCCCTCCACGCCGGCGGGGACGACGAGCATCAGCAGCGCCCCCACCTCGCGGAAGCCGCTCGCGAGGCGATACCAGCGATCGTTGCGCAGGATCTCCGCGTCGACCTCGGGCTCGCTCCCCGTGGGCATCACGAAGAGCATGCCGCGATCGTCGATCTGCCGTGCGATCCGGTTGAGCGAGACGCCGTAGTGGAACGAGTCGACGATCCCGTGCGGATCGTCGCCCTTCACCAGCGACTGCAGCTCCGGGATCTCGCCCGCGAGGTCGGCGATCGCCACCCGGCGGCCGGCCGACGCCGCCCGACCGAAGCCGAGGGCGACGCGCGCGGCCGCATGCACGTCGCGCCCGGTGACGACCAGCGCATGCACCTCGGCGAGGCGGGCCGCCTCGGCCGCCCCCAACGCCTCCCAGTCAATGGCCTGCGTCGTTCCCTCGGCCATCACGGCCTTCCCCCGTCGTAGATCCAGTAGTCGCGCCCTGCGGCCTGCCCCGCGCGCTCGGCATCGGCGCGCGTCGGGTAGGGGCCAAGAATAACCCGATGGACGGTGAACTCACCGGTCCCGGTCGCCACGACCCGGGCCCGCACGCCCTCGGCGCGGATCGTCGCCGCCAGCTGCCGGGCCGGGGCCTCGGCGCGCAGCGCGGCGAACTGGACGAGGAAGCCGCCGGCCGCGGCCGGCGCGCTAGGCGGGCGGCGCGGTGTCGAGTCCCGCGGCGGGCGGGGAGGCGTGGTGTCGCCACGGGCGACCGCCGCATCCCGTGCCCGGGCCAGCGTGTCGCGCCGCGTGCTGTCGCGCCCGGTCGAGTCGCGTCGCGCGGTGCTGTCGCCGCGTCGTGCCGCGCTGTCGGCACGCGCGACGCGCACCGGTGCGGCCGCCTCGTTCGGGCCGCGCTGGAAGCCGTTCCACGTGACCTGCATCCAGATGTCGGCGGCGCCGCCGGCCACCACGTCGTTGCCGCGCCCCGTCACCGG
>JALOPO010000343.1 GCA_025453855.1 Gemmatimonadaceae bacterium | reverse complement strand
TCGGTGGCGGTGCGCAGCCAGCTCTCCTGGGCGAAGCGTTCCTGGTGGAAGGTCAGCACGTCGTCGACCACGGCGCACGCGTCGAGGAAGGCGATGGTCGGGTCGGCGGGATCGCGCGCCTGCAGCGTGCGCAGCGCACCATTGCCGGCGCGCGAGAGCGCGGTGAGCATCGACTCGAGGAAGCGCCCGTGCGTGCCGGTGCGGTAGGTCACCGCCGGGAGCGCGGGATCGTTCGTCACGCGCAGCGGCGTCTCGTGCGAGATCCCCTCGCAGCAGCCGCAGTCGCAGCCATGGTCGCAGGGCATCACCGTCCTCCGAGCATGCGGAGCACGAGGCGCCCGCGATCGGGGTGGTTGCGATCGCTCTCGAGGCGCGCGATCTCGAGGCGGCCGAGGGGGAGCGTGCCGGTGGCGAGACCGCTCGCCGTCGGGAGGTCGAGGCGGCCGAAGCGCGTGACGACGATCGAGTGCACGCCCGGCACCTGCTGCGCCGCGGCGACGATGCGACTGAGGTGCACCGGATCGCCGAACGAGAAGCGGTCGGGGTGGAAGAGGCCGCGGGTGCCGTCGGCGTGGTCGCGGGTGGAGAGCGCGCGCCGGATCCCGCGCTCGACGGTGGTGCGCAGCGCCTCGCGCGTGACGCAGACGTCCATCTCGACCACCAGCGCGACGTGCGTCGGCGACTCGATCTCGATGTCGGTCCCCGCCATGCGGTAGCGCTCGTAGAGCGCGCGCAGCTCGTCCTCGAGGAGCGGCGTCACCTCGCCGCCACCCACCGGGTCGACGTGCACGAAGACGGTGTACCAGCTGCGGGGAGCGGGTTGCGGACGCGCACGATCGCCGCGTCGCCGGTCACGATGTGCCGGATCGCCTCGACGCCCACGTTGCCGGCCACGCCGCCGCCGACGCGATAGTGCGCGGTGAAGCGCAGGCCGGGCCGCAGCGGCGTGTCGCCATCGCCCTCGCGCGCGAAGCGGAGCTGCACGGTGCCGTCGCCCTCCGTCTCGGCCATGAAGACCGGCGCATCGGGGGAGACGGCGAGGAGCGAGCGCGCGAGTCGCCACGGCACGCCGTCGTCGTCGACGAGGCGGATGTCGGGGAGCGCGTCGGCCGGCGCGACCTGCTCGCGATCGACGGCCGCGTCGCGCAGCCAGGCGCGGAGCACGCCGTCCGCGCCTGGCTCGAGCTCGAGGACGAGCGCGCCGCTGCGCGCGATCCAGACGCTCCCCGCGTCGAGGATCTCGATCGGCGCGCCGAGCACGTGGCGCGCCTCGATGCGCAGGCGGAGCACGCGCGGGAGCTGCAGCGCGGTGAGCGCGGCGGCGATGCTCTCGGTGAGCGCGAGCTCGAAGTCGGGGGTGCGCGCGACGACGCGTGCCAGCGGCGCGGCGCCGAGGGTGGGGGCGTAGCGCGGCGCGACCGGCGTGCCGTCGGTGTACGTGAACGGCGACCCCGCGATCACGAGCGGCCCCGGCACCTCGGGGAGCGCTTCGCCCGCGCCATCGGGGACGAGGCGGCCATGGTCGGCGAGGACGATGTTGCCGCGCGCCACGCTCACCGTGTCGCGCGGGATCTCGAGCCCCGTCCACGGATCGGTCACGGCGACGGCATCGGCGTGCAGCTCGTCCTCGCGCAACGACAGACAGAGCGGGAAGCGGAGCGCGTCGTCGGGGTGCCACGTGATCTCGGTGACGGCGAGCGGCGGATCGACGAGCGGGTCGACGGCGGAGGCGACCGCGACGAGCGTCACCGCCTGCCGGTGTGCGCGATCGGCGTCGGCGGGCTCGCCGGTCTCGGGACCGCGCACCTCCTCGAGCACGAGCACCATGCCGGGGCGCAGCGCGAGCTCGCCGACGAGGGTGGCGCTCGTGCTCCCGCGCGGCAGGCAGCAGCCGGCATCGCCCCACGTGTGGAAGAAGAGGAGATCGTGCCCCGCCCGCAGCGACGCCGGCTCGAGCGTCTCGAAGACCTCGGGCCCCTGTGCGAGTGCGCGGCGCTCCTCCTCCGGATCGGTGATCCGCTCGGCCGTGTCGGCGACGCGCGTGAAGGCGCGCGTGTGCTGCGGCAGCGCGACCGGCGCCGCACCCACCGCCGGGTCGACGATCACCTGCAGCCACGCCCGCGCCGACGCCCCCTCGTGCACCGCGTAGCCGAGGAGCGTCGCGTGGCGCGCCACCGAGATGCGGCGCCGCGCGGTGTGCAGGTACGCCTCGGTGGCCACCGCGTCCTGCTGGTAGGCCTGGTAGTCGGCGACGTAGGCCTTGAGCTCCACGAGCGCGTGCATCACGTCGGCCGGACTCGTCTCCTGCCAGGCGGGGGCGAGCACGCGCATCCGGTCGAGCATCAGCTGCCGGAAGCTCGTGAAGTCGCGCGCCAGGTAGTCGATGCGCGGGGCCGGCGGCGGCGGCTCGCCGCAGTCGTCGTCGTCGCGGCAGTCGAACGGGGTGGGGCAGCCGGCCTTGAACGAGAACGCGACCGACGCGAGGCGCGGGTCGACGTCGGCGGGCGGCTCGTCGTCGAAGGCGCCCGCGACGAGGCGCAGCGTGTAGGTGGAGAAGTCGCCGGCGCGGTCGACGGTCACGCGGAGCCGCGTGGGCTGCGGCAATGCGACGGCGGTGACGCGGATGTCGCGCACCACGTCGCCCCCCTCGATGCGCAGCTGCTCGAGCGCGAACGGCGCCGCGAGCGGCTTGAGGAGCTCCACGTGGAGCACGCGCTGCGTGAGGTCGGCGACCTCGAGGAAGTCGATGCCGTTGAGGACGGGGTGCAGGCGCACCAGCTCGCGCCGGCGCTCGCTGCCGCACGACTGTCGCGTGCTCATGCCGCGAAGACCTCGGTGCGACGCTCCTGCGTGCGGCGCACGACGTAGCGCACCGTCACCGTGAGGCGGCTGTCGACCGCCTCCACCGTCACCGCCTCGACGACGATCACGTCGGCGAGCCACTGCTGCAGCGCGCCGTGCACCAGGAGCTGCGTCGCGGCCACCACCTCGTCGCCGGCGGGGGCGAAGGTCATCTGCAGCAGCCCGCTCCCGAAGTCGGGGCGGTTCACGCGCTCGCCCGGCGCGGTGAAGAGGAGCTGCTCGACCAGGTCGCGCACATGGTCGTCGGGCGTGGTGAGGCGCGTGCGCCCGCTCGCCCCCACGCGGAACGGGAAGTCGACGTGCATCGCTACACCCCCGTGACGCGTGGCTGCGACTGCACCACGTTCGGTGGCCCGGCCGGGATCTGCTCGACCGAGAGACAGAGCGCGGTGCTCGACTGCAGGAGCACGGGCTGTCCGCCCGCGCGCACCCGTGTGGCCGGCGCGAGCCAGCGCACGGTGACGCACGGCTGCGGCTTGGTGCCGGCGCCGACCGGGATCTGGAACGGGCAGCCGGCGATCGTCCCGAGGTCGGCGAGCGTCGCCACCGGCGAGCCGGCGATGCGCACGCGCGGGGTGCCGGGCGCGATGGTGGCCGTGGCACCGTGCGGGCAGAGGAGCGTGCTCGCCGTGGTCAGGATGGACGTCCCCATCAGAGCACCTCCAGTGCGCCGTTGTTCACCGTCACCTGCGGGCCCGACATCTTGATGGTGGCGCCGGTCCCGTTCGTGATCTCCACGCCGGTCGCGGTCATGCTGATCTTCGCGCCGCTCGCGAGCTCGATCGTCACGCCCCCCACGCCGGGGAGGTCGTTGAGCGTGATCGTCGCGCCGTCGGTCCTGAGCACCTTCATCTCGGCCAGCGCCGGCACCGCGGGCGCCTCACCCGGCCCCCAGAAGCAGCCGCCGATGATGGGGTAGCCCGGATCGCCGCCCTCGAACTCGACCCAGACGTTGGCGCCCTGTGGCGGGACGAGGAACAGCCCGACACCACTTCCTGCGTACGGAACGCTCGGCATCGCCCAGCTCAGCGAGCCGTCGCCGAGCACGGCGGGGCAGCTCACCTGCACACGTCCCTTCCCGAAGAAGCGCGTCTCGCTCATGGCAGCACCACCGGGACGGTGGAGCCGGTCCCCTCGCGCACGAGCGTGAACTTCTGCGTGTAGCGCCCGGCCTTGAGCTGGTGGACGACCTTCTTCACGTAGTACAGCCCGTCGTAGCTGAGCCCCATGCCGCGCAGGCCGACGAGGCTGCGCGCGCGGAGTGCCCCCCCGTAGCGTGCGGCATCGAGCTCGCCCTCGACGGTGACGGTGTCCATGGAGGCGTCGGTGCGCGCCTGCGCCTGCGCGAGCGCCTGCGCCGCATCCAGCCCCGACTCGGCGCGGAAACGCTCCACGCGGCGCATGAGCGGATCGAGGAGCGGCGACGTGAGCGCCAAGGGCGGGCGCGTGCCGGCGAAG
>JALOPO010000342.1 GCA_025453855.1 Gemmatimonadaceae bacterium | reverse complement strand
CGCCCCGTGAGGTTCACCATCACGAGATCCGCGCGCTGCGACGCGAGCGCCTCGTACGCCAGCCAGCCGCGCGCCGGGAAGTTGGTGCTGAAGAGCCCCGCCTCGTCGCCGGGCGCGCAGATGAGCGCCGTCACCAGCGCCTGCCCCTCCGGCGTGCGGATGTCGACCGCGATCGAGCGCTTCCCCTGGTTGAGCCCCGCCCAGAAGAGCGACGCGCCACTCGCCGTCACCGGCCAGCGCCGGGCATCGAGCCCGCCCTCGAGCGGATCGAAACGGATCACGTCGGCGCCGAGCTGCGCGAGCGTCATCCCGCCGAGCGGCGCCGCGACGAACGCGCTCCCCTCGACGATGCGCAGGCCGTGCAGGATCCCGGGCACGGGTCAGATCACCCGCTTCCCGCGGAGTTCGGCGATGCGCGTGTCGTCGAGGCCGAGGAGCTCGCGCAGCACCTCGTCGGTGTGCTCGCCGAGCTTCGGGCCGAGCGAACGGATCGTCGCCGGCGTCTCGCCGAGCAGCGGCACCGGGGCGGGGAGGATGACGCTCTCGCCCGTCTCCGGCTCGTCGATCGCCACCAGGTTGCGGCGCGCATGGAACTGCCGGTCGCCGAAGATGTCGCCGATGTCGTTGAGCGGGCCGGCCGGCGTGTCGGTCGCGTAGCAGCGCTCCAGCACCTGCTCGCGCGTGAGCGAGCCGCACCAGTCGCGCACGATCTCGTTCACGTCGTGGCAGTGCTTGAGCCGCTCGGCCTGGTCGCCGTAGGTGCTGGAGCTCGCGAGCTCGGGGCGTCCCATGGCGCGCGCCAGTCGCGCGAAGAGCTTGTCGGTGGCGCAGGAGATGGCGACCCACTTCCCATCCTTCGTGGCGAAGTGGCCGTGCGGGCAGGCGAAATCGTTGTGGCTCGACCCGTGCCGCTCGCGCACCGTGCCGTACATCCCGTAGGCCGGCGCCAGCTCCTCGGTGCAGCGGAAGACGCTCTCGTAGAGTGCTGCGTCCACGTACTGCCCCTCGCCCGTCAGGTCGCGGTGGCGCAGCGCGAGCAGCACGCCGATCGCCCCGTAGAGCCCCGTCATGTAGTCGCCGAGTGTCGTCGAGCCGGGCGTCACGGGCGTTCCCTTCGGCATGCCGGCGAGATACGCGATCCCGCCCACCGCATGCGCGACGCGCGCGAAGCCGGGACGATCGCGATAGGGGCCCGTCTGGCCGTAGCCGGTGACGCGCAGCATCACGAGGCGCGGGTTGAGCGCATGCAGCACCTCCCAGCCGAGCCCCCATTTCTCGAGCGTCCCGGTGCGGAAGTTCTCGCAGAGCACGTCGGCCTGCGAGACCAGCTCCTTGAACAGCGCCATCCCTTCGGGGTGGCGCAGGTCGAGCGTCACCGACCGCTTGTTGCGCCCCTCGCTCAGCCAGGTGAGCGTGTCGCCGCGCTGCGACGGCGTGCCGAAGCGCCGCAGCGCATCGCCGCCGATCGGGTGCTCCACCTTGAGCACGTCGGCGCCGAACTCGCCGAGGATCGTGGCGCAGTACGGCGCGGCGATCACCGTCGCCACGTCGATGACGCGGATGCCGGCGAGGGGGAGCGTCGCGCGGGCGCCGGCGTCGGTCATTGCGTCCACACCACGACCCAGCGCGCCGCGCCCAACCCGCGCGCCGGAGGCAGCGTCTCGCTCCCGCAGGGCGCGGTGGCCGGCCACTCGCGCGCGAGTTGCAGCGTCATCTCGTTCACCGACGAGTAGACCTCGACCAGACGTACCCCCTCGAGCGGCACCGACGCCAGCGTGCGTCCCACTGCCGGCAGTCCGTTGATGAAGACGCATGCGTTGCCCCCAGCGCGGACCCCGCGCGTGGTCACCGTCTGCGACACGCGCAGCGCGTCGTCCACGGTGGCACCGCCGGTCGCGCGCAGCTCGCGTCCGCCCAGGATCGCGTCACGGGACTCGGCCCACGAGATCCGCCGCTCGGCCTCCCAGAGCGCCGTCCTCTCCGCGTTGTGCATCATGCCGTCGTCCTGGAGCAGCACGAGGTAGTCGCCGCTCGCGGTGCGCTCCAGTCGCTCGGCGCGGAGATACGGCGCAAAGCCAGGCGCCTTCACGATCAGTGTCACCGTTTCACGTCCGTCGAGCGGGAGCGTGAAGCTCCCGTCCGTCCCCGATGTCGTGCGCGCCTGCGTGCCGAGCACGCGCACCGATGCGCCGCTCACCGGCTCCTGCGTCCGCGCCGACACCACGATCCCGCCCACGCTCCGCTGCGCCAGCACGCGCACCGTGTCGAGCGACCACGGGATGCTGCGCCCGAGCGTGAGCTCGAAGGTGGTCGTGGGCTGCGTCACCGTGGTGGTGGTCGTCGCCGGCACGTAGCCGATGCGCCGCACGCTCAGCGAGACGCGCGTGCCCGCCGGCACCGCGAAGGTCGCGCGCCCACTGTCGGTGGTGATGCGCGTCTGGCGCAGGCCGTCGTGCTCCACCGAGACCGACGCCATGGGCACCCAGCCGCCCGTCGCGTCTCGCACGCGCACCGTGAGCGATGCCCCGGGTTGCGTTCCCGCGTTCGCCAGCTGCGCCGCGAGCGGTGCCTGCCACGCAGCACCCGCGAGCGCGACCGCCATCGCCGCCACCGTCACCCGCAACCGTTCCCATCGCATCAGACGATCCTCCGCTGCCGCAGCGCCGCGATCTCCGATGCCGTCTTGCCGAGCAGGTCGCACAGCACCTGCTCCGTCGCGTCGCCGAGCGCGGGGCCGAGGGCGGTGATCCGCCCGGGCGTGCGCGAGAGCCGCGGAATCACGCCGGGCACCACCACCTCGCCCACCCCCGGCGCCTCGAGCCGCACCAGGTTCCCGCGCGCCGCGAACTGCTCGTCCTCGAAGATGTCGGCGATGCTGTTGACCTTCCCGACCGGGACCTCCTCGGCGAGGCACTTCTCCATCACCTCGTCACGCGTGAGCGACCCCACCCACTCGATGACGATCCCGTTGACGGTGTCACGAGCCGCGAGCCGCTTGCGCTGGTCGCCGTACAGCCCCGTGCTCGAGAGCTCGGGGCGTCCCATCGCCACGCTCAGGCGCTCGAACATCTTGTCGGTGGTGCAGGCGATCGCGATCCACTTGTCGTCGCCCGTGCGGAAGTGTCCGTGCGATGCGTCCCGAGGTGCCGTAGGCCGCCGCGATCTCCTCGAGCACGCGGAAGACCGCCTCGTAGATCCCCACGTCGACCAGCTGGCCGCGTCCCGTCGTCGCCTGGTGCCGCAGCGCCACCAGCACGCCGATCGCCCCGTAGAGGCTCGCGATGTAGTCGCCGAGCGGCACCGTGCCCGCCAGCACCGGCGTCTCGCCCGGAAAGCCGCACAGGTACGCGCAGCATCACCAGCCGCGGGTTCGCCTCGTGGATCACCGGCCAGCCGAGGCCCCACTCCTCCATCGTCCCGGGCCGGAAATTCTCGACCAGCACATCCGATTTCGCGAGCAGTTGCAGGAAGAGGTCGACGCCGTCGCGCTGGCGCAGGTCGATCGTCACCGAGCGCCGGTTGCGCGCCTCGCTCAGCCACTTGAGCGTCGCGTCCTCGCGCGCGGTGCGCGTCCCGTAGCGCCGCATCGGATCGCCGGCGATGGGATGCTCGACCTTCAGCACCTCGGCCCCGAACTCGCCCAGGATCGAGGCGGCGTGCGGGCCGGCGAGGAAGTTGCCGACGTCGACGACGCGCACGCCGTCGAGGGGGCGTGCCCCCGCGTCG
>JALOPO010000341.1 GCA_025453855.1 Gemmatimonadaceae bacterium | reverse complement strand
GGCGGTCATCTTGCCGATGTTGCAGTCGCTGCCGACGGTGAGCACGACCGTCGCCTTCAGCTCGCGCACGCGTCCCGTGGCGACGGGGAGGTCGGCCGGTGGGCGTCGCACGTCGCGGATCTCGACGCCGCGCTCGCGCGCCAGCGCCGCCAGCGCCGGGTCGTCGCCGATGAAGGTGTGCAGCCCGCTCCAGATCGAGAGTCCGCCCTCGAGTGCCGCGCGCAGCATCGCGTGCCAGTGCTCGGGGAGCCGGCCCCCGCTCGGCGCGAGCCGCGCGCAGCATCGCGTGCCAGTGCTCGGGGAGCCGGCCCCCGCTCGGCGCGATGCCGATGAGCAGGACGGTGGGGCCGAGCGCGAGCCCCTCGGCGATGGTGGCGACCACCGGGATGTCGCCGCCGTAGCCGAGCACGTCGCCGGCGGTGCGACCGGCCTGCGAGGCATCGAGGACGCCGACCACCTGCTGCGGCGTGAAGAGGATGCAGCCGTTGGCGGTCTTGCTGGTGCGCGGGCCGAAGGCGCCGTCGGCCAGGATCAGGTAGCGCGGGGCGGGAGTCGACATGCCGGCAACCTATCGCCGCACGCCAGCGTCGCGCGGCGTCAGGCGGCGGGGGCGCGCTCGGCGAGCGCCACGAGGTCGACGGCGTGGGCGGTGCCCGTGGAGACGAGCGCGCCGTCGGGGGCGGGGACGCGCAGCACGAGCGGCTTCCCGCCCGGGGCGATGCGATCGGTCGCGCCCTGGTAGATCCGGTTCACGAGCACGCGTCGCACGATCACGGTGACCACCACGAGGATCGGCACCGCGACGACGAGCCCCACCGGGCCGAGGAGCTGTCCCATCACGAGCACCGCCATGATGCTCAGCACCGGCGGGAGCTTGACCTGGTTCTGCGTGATGAGCGGCAGCACCAGGTTGCTCTCGATGAGGTGGATGACGGTGCCGAGGACGACCACGAGCCCCGCACGCACGAGATCCCCGTCGCTGCCGAGCACGAAGAGCGCCGGCAGGAGCGTGGAGACGAGCGTGCCGAAGAACGGGACGATCGCGACGGCGCCGGTGAAGAGGCCGAAGGTGAGCCAGTACGGGACGCCGAGTGCGGCGAGGCCGATGGCGGTGAGCACGGCGAGGATCAGCATGCCCGCGAGCTGCCCGGTGATCCAGGCGCGCAGGTCGCGCGCGATCTCGAGGAGCACGTCGCGCACGAGCTCACGGTGCGCGGGCGGGAAGAGCGCGATCAGCCACTCGCGGTAGTCGGCGGGGTTGCGCGCGAGGTAGAGCGACATGACGAGCAGCGCGAACAGGTCGATGCCGATGTGCAGCAGCGAGAAGACGCGCGGGAGGAGCGCCTCGGCCTGCTTGGTGACCTGTTCGGTGAGGACGGTCACGACCTGGTGATCGTCCGGGTTCCAGTAGTCCTTGAGCTGCGGGACGCGCTGCACGTACGAGCCGATCACGCGCTCGAGTCCCGCGACGTACTTGGGCAGCACGGTGACGAGCTCGCGCGTCTGCTCGACGACCGGCGGCACGAGGAGCGTGACGAGCCCCGCGATCGCGCCGAGCGTGAGCATGACCGCCGTCGCGAGGGCGAGCGACGGCGGCATGCCGGTGCGGCGGACGAAGACGTCGGCCACCGATCGCAGGAAGAGCGACGCGATGATGGCGATGAACAGCAGGAGGAAGACGCCCGACGCGGTCGCGACGAGCCAGACCAGCAGCGCGGTGAGCAGCGTGCCGAAGAGGAGCGGCGCGAAGCGGAAGCGCGCCGCGACCGCGGGCGTCGTCACGAGCGCGAGCCGTCCTCGAGCTTCTCGAACTCGGCCTCGAGGATCTCGTCGACCGAGCGCGTGCCGGCCGTCGGCGGGGCGGGGGCGGCGGCCGGCGCCTCGCCACCGGCGAGCTGCCTCGCGGCCGGCGGGGCGCCGGCCGGGAGGAGCCCCATGCGCTGCTTGAGCTCGAGCAGGCGCGCATCGGCGCCGGCGGCGCCGGCGGTCTTCTCGAGGCGCTTGAAGTCCGACGCGAGGCGATCGCCGCTGAACTCCTCGTCGATCTCGGCCGAGGCCTTCAGCTGCCGCTCGTTCATCTCGATCTTCTCCTCCATCCGCGCGAAGGCCTCGAACGCGCTCTTCTCGGAGAGCCCGCTCATGGTCTGCTGGATGCGCTGCTGTGCCTGCGCGCGGCGCTGGCGGGCGAGGAGGAGGTTCTTCTTGCGCTTGGCCTCCTCGATCTTGTCGTTGAGCTCGCGCAGCGACGACTTGAGCTTCTCGGTCTCGCCCTGGTGCGTCTGCCACGTCCGCTCGAGCTGGAGCGCGTGCTCGGCGTGCTCCTGCTGGCGCATGAGCGCCTGGTGCGCGAGGTCGTCGCGGTTGTTCTGCACGGCGAGCATGGCGCGCCGTTCCCATTCGGCGGCCTGGCGCCCCTCGGCGTCGGTCTGGTCGCGCAGCCGCTTCTCGTCGGCGATCGCGGCGGCCACCTGCTGCTTGGCCTTGGCGAGCTGCGTGCGCATGTCGACGATGATCTGGTCGAGCATCTTCTCCGGGTCCTCGGCCCGGGAGATCATGTCGTTGATGTTGGACTTGAGGAGCGAGGAGAGGCGATCGAAGATGCCCATGGTCAGCGGACCTCGCGGTACGGGGCGAGCTCGCGGGCGTGCGACGCGAGCGCGAGGGTGATGGACTCGTACGCGGCGAGGAACTCGGCGTAGTCGAGGTGGGAGAGCTCGAGCGCCTCGGTGAGGAGGATGTCGTTGCCGGCGACGCCGTAGGCGCCGTGGACGAGGTCCGAGGCGTTGAGCTCGAGGAGGCGATGGGCGAGGGTGGCGCGCTGGGCGCCATCGCCGGGGAGCTCCATGACCTTGACGCGCAGGAGCACGACCGGCGGGACGTGGTGGATGACGACCTGCACGTCGGGGGCGCCGGCGGGGCTGACCGACCACATCCCCGGTTCGAGCTCGACGTAGGAGGCGCCCTCGGCGCCCAAGCGGACGAGGAAGCTCTCGAGATCCTCGCGACTGACCATGCGTGCCTCAGCAGTGGGGTGACCGTGGTCCCTACGCAGCGGGCGGCGGCGTGTTTCCGAGCGACACGGCGGGCCCTCGGGGGCAAGGTACGGGGGTGTGGCGCGAGAGGGGAGCGGGAACGGTGCTGCCGCCATCAGCGCACGCCCGGCCGAAGGGCGCGTGTAGCTTGTCCGAGGTCAACCAGTGTGGAGCGATCATGGAGTGGCGTGAACACATCACGACGGATCCGGACCGCCTCGGCGGCAAGCCGGTGGTCCGCGGGACGCGGCTCGGTGTCGAGTTCCTGCTCGGGCTCCTGGGCGCCGGGTGGACGACCGAGCAGCTCCTCCTGAGCTATCCGGCACTCACCCCCGAGGCGCTGCAGGCGGTGTTCGCCTATTCCGCCGAGGCGTTGCGCGACGAGGTCCTGTTCACGCTTCATGCCGATGCCGCGCGTGAGTGGCTCGTCGGCGTCCGCACTCGGATTGCTGGCCGACGAGAACGTCCCGGGACCATCCGTCGCCCATCTGCGATCCGAAGGCATCGACGTGACATGGATCGCCGAGCTGGCACCAGGCGTCACCGATCAGGAGGTGCTGCGTCGCGCCCGCGACGCGGGACGCATCGTGGTCACCTTCGACCGTGATCTCGCCGAGCTGGTCGTCCGTCACCAGATCCCACCCCCGCGCGGCGTCGTGCTGCTCCGCTTCGTGCCGCGCGATCCCGTGGCGCCAGGTCAGCTGTTGCGGTCATTGCTCGCACGCACGGATCTCACGCTCGATGGGCG
>JALOPO010000340.1 GCA_025453855.1 Gemmatimonadaceae bacterium | reverse complement strand
CCCGCGCGCGGGACGCACCACGGCGCGCACGAGCGTCGCCCCGAGCTCGATGCCGACGGTGCTCACAGGTCGCGCTCCCGGATGGTGACCAGTGCGAGCTGCGTCCCCTGCACCGCCCAGGCGACCTGCAGCTCGTGCGTGAGCGGATGCCCGTCGCGCCAGCCGCGCGCGACGATCACGAGGCGCGAGGGTTCGTCCTGCAGCTCGCCGGCCGCGGCCGCGAGCACCTCGCGCGGCGCGGTGGCGCGGTTCACGCGCCCGTCGCCATCGACGGTGAGGAAGGGCGCCGCGCGCGAGGCGAGCGCCTCGCTCACCCCGTCGATCCCGCGCAGTTCGTCGAGCGAGCGGAGGAGGCGCGCGTTCACGCCGTCGCCGGCGATGTGCGCCTTGATCGCGCGGGCCGCCGACCGTGCCTCGCCGGCAGGGCCGGTGCGCGCGAAGAGCGCCGCGAGCTGCGACTCGGACGCGGCGTTCACGTCCACGCGTGCGCTCGCGTCGACGATCGCGACCTGCACGCGCCCCTCGCCGATCGGGAGCACGTCGTCGGGGACGAGGCGCGACGGATCGTTGAGCAGCGCGCGGCGCCGCACCGAGTCGCTCCCGATCTCGAGCAGCGCGCGCTCGAGGCGCGCCACGGCCCGCACCACGCCGCTCTCGGCCGCGTAGCGCGCGGTGACGCGGGCACGGAGGTTCGTGGTCGCGTCGCTCCCCTGCCGCGTGGCCGCGGTGACGCCGAGCGCGATCCCGCCGAGGACGACGAGGACCCAGAGCACGAGGGCGAGCACGACGCCGCGGCGCGCGCGCCTCGCACGGGCACGCGGCGCACGTGCCGCGACACGGGCGCCAGCGGTCACGGTGCGCCCGCTCATGCGCCCGCCACCGCGGCGGTGCGCATCACGAGCGGCGCCGCGGTCTCGCGGCCGGCATCGTCCAGGAAGCGCAGCTCGACGAGCGCGGGGAGGCGGAGCGAGTCGCGCCACTCGCGCACCCACCCCTCGGTCGGCGCGCCGTGGAAGCGCACGTCGACGCGCGCGGCCCCCGGCGCGAGCACGAGCAGCGGTGGCTGCGTCGCCTCGCCCGACGTCGCCTGCAGCCGGAGCGCACCATCGCGCGCCACCAGCGCCACGCGCCACGCGGCGCTCGCCCCGTGCGGCGGCATCACGCCGCGCGTCACGAGCGCGAACGAGTCGACACGATCGCGCGCGTCGCGCACCACCACCATGCTCCCCCCACCCGGAAGTGCGTGCCGGAGCGCGTCGCCGAGGAGGGTGCGGAGCTGCGCGGTCGTCCCCTCGTCCTCGCCGGCGCGCGCGAGGCGCGCCTGCACGTCGGTGCCGCCCTGCAGCGTGGCGTAGGCGAGGAGCACGACCACGCCGCCCACCACCAGCGCGATCATGACCTCGAGGAGCGTGAAGGCGCGACGCATCAGCGGGCCCGCACGAGGCGATGGAGCTCGACGCGGAGCGCCGACGCATTCGCGCGCTCCACGCGCACCACGAGCTCCTGCAGCCCGTCCTCGGCCGGGCGTCGCTCCACGCGGCGACGCCATCCGGCGCTGTCGGCCGGCACCTCGCCATCCACCAGCGCGCGCTCCATCGTCGACTCGGCGATCGCCACCGCGTGTTGCCAGGCGATGCGATCGTGGCTCGCGGCGGCGGCGCGCTGGAAGAGCTCGAGGAAGCCGGTGGCCGCGAGCGCGAGGATCACGAGCGCGATGAGCGACTCGAGGAGCGTCATGGCGTGCGCACCGCGCAGCGCACGGGATCCCACGCCGCCGCCACGATGGGCGCGAGCGGGAGGCAGCTCCCGGTGGGCGTGAGGAGGAGGCGCGCCGGGAGCGCGGCGGCGCGTGCCGCACGCACCGTCCCCGTGGCCAGCGCCTGGTCGGCGCCGCGACGCGCGTGGAGCGTCCAGTGCGCATCGTCGCCGATGACCAGCTCCAGCGCCTCGCCGCGCCGGAGCGCCAGCGCGCGCCCACTCGCCACCGGATCCGGCGCCTCGGTCACCGAGGGCGGAAGCCGGAGCGCGGGCGCGACCAGCGCCGCCCCCACGCCGACGATGGCCAGGGCGACGACGAGTTCGAGGAGCGTCACGCCCGGGTGGAGGCGCACGGCGGCAGGCATCGGCGAAGGTGGAAGGGTCCCACGTCGGACCGCACCCGCCGCAAGGCGGGCGGAGCGCGGGCGGTGGCCACGCTCCGGACGAGCAGCACGGGCAACAACTTGCAGGCGCGCGGGACCGGACGGGACTGCCCCGGCCGGACGCGCGCGCCCCGCACTCCCCCGACGTGCGACACTTCCCGAGGTCACGGCATCCGCCCCATCCACCCTCCGCTCCCCGGTTCCTGTGAAGCTCGTGAAGTACCTCGCCAACCTCGGATACGGGTCGCGCCGTGAGGTCACGGCCCTGCTCGATGCAAGGCGCGTGCGCCGAGCGGACGGCCGGGCGCTCCGCGAGGGCGATGCGGTCACGCACGAGGAGATCCGGGTCGATGGCGAGGCGCTCGATCCGCCGCCGGGAAGCGTGATCATGCTCCACAAGCCGGCGGGGTACACCACCTCCACCACCGATGCGGGGGCGGTGATCTACGACCTCCTCCCGCTCCGCTTCCGGCGCCGCGACCCCCTCCTGGCCCCGGTCGGGCGCCTCGATCGCGACACGACGGGGCTCCTGCTCCTCACCGACGACGGGGCGCTCAACCATCGCCTCGCGTCGCCGCGCACGCACCTGCCGAAGACGTACGAGGTGGTGCTGGCCGAGGCGCTCCGCGGCGACGAGGGCGCGCTGTTCGCGAGCGGGACGCTGGTGCTCCACGGCGAGGACGCGCCGCTGGTACCGGCGACGCTCGAGGTGCTCGGCGAGACGCGGGCGCGGCTGGTGCTCACCGAGGGGCGCTATCACCAGGTGAAGCGGATGTTCGGTGCGGTCGGCAATCGCGTGACCGCGCTGCATCGGAGCGCGATCGGCGGGGTGACGCTGGGCGACCTCGCACCCGGCGCCTGGCGCGTGCTCGACGCCGCCGATCGCGCCGCGCTCACCGCTTCCGCGCCGCCAGCACCTTGAACCGCGGGCTCTCGATCACCACCGCGTGGTCGCCGAAGTGCTCGCGCAGCATCGCCTCGTAGGGGAGCGTGCGGTTGGCGACGAGCTGCAGCCAGCCGCCGCGCGCGAGCAGCGCATGCGCGTCGGCGATGAAGGCGCGCGGCACGTCGAGCGTCGTCGCCTTGCCGTGATGGAAGGGCGGATTCGTGACCACGACGTCGAACTCGTCGCCCTCGAGCG
>JALOPO010000339.1 GCA_025453855.1 Gemmatimonadaceae bacterium | reverse complement strand
ATCGTCGGGCGCATCCACCAGCCGCCGCCGGTGCACCAGACCTTCCAGGGCGACGGCTTCGTGATCTGCTCGTTCTGCCCGCGCCCGTACGACTTCGACCCGAACGCCATCCCCGCCCCCTACAACCACAGCAACGTCGACTCGGACGAGGTGATCTTCTACGCCTCCAACGAGTTCATGAGCCGCAAGGGCGTCTCGTTCGGCACCATCACGCACCACCCCGACGGCATCCCGCACGGCCCGCACCCGGGGCGCGCCGAGGCGAGCATCGGGCAGAAGTGGACCAACGAGCTGGCGGTGATGATGGACTCGTTCCGCCCGCTCAAGGTCGCGAAGCAGGTGGTGCCGGTGGAGGATCCCGGCTATCACCAGAGCTGGATCGACGCGCAGCACGCGATGGTCGCCGCGCCCGGGGCGATGATTCCCTGAGTGCATCGCGCAGCCGAGCGAGGCGACGCCGCCCTCCACCCGTCCCGGGTCGGAGGGCGGTGTCGTTCGAGGGGGCGCATCGCGTGCGGCGGTGGCACGTGGTATATCCCCGAGGTGGCCGATCGCGCACCGATCGAGCGCCGCGCGCCGCAGCTCGGCCTCGCGGGGCTCGTCTTCGTCCTCTTCTTCACCGTCTCCGGCGGCGCCTACACGCTCGAGACGCTCGTCGTGCAGCTCGGCCCCGTGGCCGCGCTGGCGGCGCTGGTGCTCATCCCGATCCTCTGGGTGATCCCGGAGGCGCTGATCGTCGGCGAACTCGCGTCGCGCCTCCCCGAGGAGGGCGGCTACTACCGCTGGGTGCAGCATGCCTTCGGCGAGCGCGCCGCGGTCACCAACGCGTGGTGCACGTGGTGCTACTCGCTGGTCGAGATGGCGCTCTACCCCGCACTCGTCCTCGCCTACCTCGAGGCGCTCACCGGGCCGCTCGGCCCCGTGTCGCGCATGGCGGCGATCGGCGCGGTGATCTGGATCCCGACGCTCCTCAACCTGCTCGGTGCGGTGCCGGTGGGGCGCGTCAGCATCGTCGTCGGGAGCGCGGTGCTGCTCGCCTTCGGCGCGCTCGCCGCGGCCGCGTGGCCGCGCATGACGCATGCGCCGTGGGCGACGCTCGGCCCCGCACCCTCGCTCGACTGGTCGACGGCCGGTGCGGGGCTCGGCCTCGCGCTCTGGAACTGGATCGGCTGGGACAACGCGAGCACGATCGCGGGCGAGGTGCGCGATCCCGGGCGGACGTATCCGCGTGCGCTCGTCATCGCCGTCCCGCTGGTGGCACTCGGCTATGCCGTGCCGCTGCTCGTCGCGCTCTCGGCCAGCGACTGGCGCACGTGGCAGGAGGCGGGGTGGCCCGCGATCGCCCGCGACGTCGGCGGGGCGTGGGGCCCGGCGCTCGGCGTCGCCATCGGTGCGCTCGCGGTCTGCAGCGCGACGGCGATGTTCAACTCGCTCCTGCTCGCGTACTCGCGGATCCCGCTCGTGGTCGCGCGCGACCGCCTCCTCCCCGCGTGGCTCGGCGTGACCGACGGCAACGGGACGCCGGTGCGCGCGGTGCTCCTCGCGTCGACCTGCTACACGGCGCTCGCGCTCCTCCCGTTCGCGGAGCTGATCAGCGCCGACGTGGTGCTCTACGCGATCGCGCTCTTCCTCGAGTTCGCGGCGCTCGTGCAGCTCCGGCGCCGCGAGCCCGATGCGCCGGCCGCGTTCCGCATCCCGCTCGGCACGCGCGGCGTGACGGTGCTCGCCTGCGTGCCCGCGGTGGTGCTGGCGACCATCATCGTGCTCGACGTGACGCGCGGCGAGTACGGCGGCCGGGCGATGCTCCTCGCGCTCGCCGTGGCGGCGGTGGGGCCGCTGCTCCACACCGTGCTGGTGGCGCTCCGCGCGCGACGCGGCGAGCGTTCCGAGGCGGCGGAGCGTATCGTATCGCCATGACGCGCATCCCTGTTCGTGCGGCGCTCGCCGCCTCGCTCCTCGCGCTCGGCGCCTGCCGCAGCGCCGCCTCCTCGTCCGAGGTCGTCGCCGTCGTCCCGAGCACGCTGCGCGGCGCGCCGATCAGCATGGCGACGCGCGCCGGCGGGCTGATCTTCCTCGCCGGCCGCACCGCCACCGACTCGATCGGCAAGGGGATCCGCGCCGAGACGCACGAGGTGCTGCTCTCGATGCAGCGCGACCTGGCGGCCAGCGGCAGCGACATGACGCGCGTCGCCAAGTGCACCGTCTACCTGCTCGACATCGCCGAGTGGGGGGCGATGAACGAGGTGTACGCGACCTACTTCCCGACAGTCAAGCCGGCGCGCACGGCGGTGCAGATCGTGGCCACGCCGCGGGCCGGCGCGCGCGTCGAGATCGAGTGCATCGCCGCGGCGCGCTGAGCGCCACGCCCGCACCGCCGCATCGCGCCACCGCACCGCATCCACTCCCGCCGCCCCACGCCCGAGGTCTCGCCGTGCTCTCCCGTCGCGGTTTCCTGCACGGCGCCGTCGGCGCGGCGGCGATGCCCGTGCTCCCGGCCTTCCGCCCCGACGCGGTGCGCTGGCTCGAGCGTGCCACCGAGCGCGGCGGCCTCCCGGATGGTGCCGGCGACCCGGAGGACGAGACGTACTGGGCGGGGATCCGCCGCGCCTTCGACCTCGACGACACCCTCGTCAACCTGAACAACGGTGGCGTCTGTCCGGCGCCGGCGCACGTGCTCGACGCGATGATCCGCGACCTGCGCTTCTCCAACGTGCTCCCGGTGGAGCACATGTGGCGGCTGCTGCAGCCGCGCATGGAAGGGGTGCGTCGCGAGCTGGCGCGCGAGTTCGGCTGCGACCCGGAGGAGATGGCGATCACGCGCAATGCCAGCGAGAGCATGGAGACGCTCATCCTCGGCCTCGACCTGGCGCGCGGCGACGAGGTGGTCGTCACCACGCACAACTACCCGCGCATGCTCACCGCGTGGGACCAGCGCGTGCGCCGCGACGGCATCGTGCTGCGGCCGGTCCCGCTCCGCCTCCCGGTGCGCGAGCCGGCGGCGATCGCCGACCAGCTCTGGAGGGCGGTCACGCCGCGCACGAAGGTCATCGAGCTCCCGCACATCACCAACCTCACCGGGCAGATCACGCCGATCGCCGAACTGGCCACGCGGGCGCGGGCGCGCGGCATCGCGCTCTTCGTGGACGGCGCGCACGCCTTCGCGCACTTCCCGTTCACGCGCGACGCACTCGGCTGCGACTTCTACGGCACCTCGCTCCACAAGTGGCTGCTGGCGCCGATCGGCACCGGCTTCCTGCACGTCCGTCGCGAGCGCATCGCATCCCTCTGGCCGCTGATGGC
>JALOPO010000338.1 GCA_025453855.1 Gemmatimonadaceae bacterium | reverse complement strand
GCGCGCACGCCCACCGGCGGCAGCGGTCCGGTGAGGCGCACCGGCATGCGACGCAGCTCGATGCCGTCGCGCACGAGCAGCAGGCGCCCGCTGTCACGCTGCAGCTCGAGATGCAGCGTCGCCTCGGCACGGCTCGCGGCGCGGAGCCGCGCGGCGACGAGCGTGCGGCGCGTGGCATCGGTCGCGTCACGCAGCGAATCGGCGGCAAGGCGCGCCGGGTCGTGCTGCCCGCGCAGCGCGGCGGCCTCGTCACGCCACGTGCGCTCGCGATCGAGGAGCACGGGGACGCTCGCGCCACCGGCGAGGCCGAGGATCGCGAGCGCGGCGGCGAGGAGCGTGGGGCGAGACATGGGGCGGCGATGCGCGCTCAGGGACGCCCGAGCGTCTCGATGTCGAGGATCGGCACGTTCGTCGGCGACGACCGGCCGGTGCGCACGCGCGCCGTGATGCGCGCCATCGTGAGCGGGGCGATCGCCCGCGCCTCGTCGACGAGCGCCGCGGGGAGCGCGAGGTAGAGCAGCGCATTCTCGCCGGCGGGGCCGCGCGCGAGCAGGTACGGCTCGCCGAGCTGCAGGTCGCGGCGAAGGGCGTCGGCGCGCTGGAAGGCGAGCACCTCCACGTCCCAGCGCACGACGGTGCCGCGCGTCCCCTCGGGATCGGCGCGCAGGTCGGCGGCACTCACGCGGGCGCGCAGCGCGCTCACGCGGGCGCGCAGCGCGCTGTCGGCCGGGAGGAGGTCGCGCTCGCGCACCCAGCCGTCGACGCGCACGCGCACCCAGCCACGCTCGCGCGCGAGCGGCGTGACGACGGCATCGCCGCCCACGGTGCCGAGCACGCGCCCGTCCGGGGCGGTGCGGAGCTCGGCTCGCGTGGCCGCGCGGAGCTGCCCGGGGAGGGCAACCGGGCGCGCGGCGACCGTGTCGACCGAAGGTGACGGGGCCGCCGAATCGACCGGAGCCGGGCGCGACGCCGTGCCGGGAGCGGGCGTCGCGGCGGGCGACGGCCGTGCGGACGCGCGCGGTGCGGCCGGCGCCCGCCGTGTGGCGGGACGTGGCGCAGGGCGCGCGGTTGATGCAGCACGGCGCTCCTGCGCATGCACGGCGGGCGCGGTGAGCGCGAGCGTGGCGAGCACCAGCAGCGCGCCGCGCGCGGACGGGCGACGCACCGGTCGCGTGGAGCGGGTATCTTGGGCCGGCATCAGCACGACCGCACGATACACTCCCGCCCGCCCCGTTCCCATATGGCCGAGCTCCCGCGTCGCCGTGTCTGCCTCGTCATCCTCGATGGCTGGGGCTATCGCGAGGACCCCACGGACAACGCGATCGCGCAGGCGAACACGCCCACCTGGGACCGGCTGCTCGCGACGCACCCGTGGACGCTGCTCGAGGCGAGCGGGCTCCGCGTCGGCCTTCCCGTCGGCCAGATGGGGAACAGCGAGGTCGGGCACATGAACCTCGGCGCCGGCCGCGTGGTGATGCAGGACCTGGTGCGCATCGGCAGCGCGATCGAGGGCGGCGCCTTCTTCGCCAACCCGGCGCTCGTCGCCGCCTGTCGCCAGGCGCGAGAGACCGGCGCCACGCTCCATCTCGTGGGGCTGCTCGGCTCGGGGGGCGTGCATGCGCTCGACCGGCACCTCTTCGCGCTCCTCGACCTCGCCACGCGCGAGGGGGTGCCGCGCGTCCGCGTGCACGGCATGCTCGACGGGCGCGACACGCCACCCACGAGCGGCCTCGCCTTCCTGCGCGAGACGCTCGACCACATCGCGGCGCAGGGTGGGCGCGCCGCGCTCGCGTCGCTCGGCGGGCGCTACTTCGGCATGGACCGCGACCGGCGCTGGCAGCGCGTGCAGAAGGCCTACGATGCGATGGTGCGCGGCGCCGGCCCGGTGGCGCGCGACCCGCTCGCGATGCTGCAGGCCGCGTATGCCGCCGGCGCGACCGACGAGTTCGTGGAGCCGCACGCGATCGTGGACGACGCCGGCGTGCCGCTCGGCGCGATGCGCGATGGCGACGTCGTGATCTGCTTCAACTTCCGCAGCGACCGCATGCGCCAGCTCTGCGAGGCGATGGCGCAGCCGGGCTTCAGCGACGTCGACGTGCAGGGACGGCCGACGCTCCACCTCACCACGATGATGGAGTACGACCCGGCCTTCCCCTTCCCCGTCGCCTTCGCGTCGGAGACGCTGCCGCACCTCGTGGGCGAGGTGATCTCGACGCACGGGCGCACGCAGTTCCGCACCGCCGAGACCGAGAAGTACCCGCACGTCACGTACTTCTTCAACGGCGGTCGCGAGCTCCCCTTCCCGGGCGAGGACCGGCAGCTCGCACCGAGCCCGAAGGTGGCGACGTACGACCTGCAGCCCGAGATGAGCGCGGGGCAGGTCGCCGACGGGCTGGTGGCCGCGGTCGCGAGCGGGACGTACGACTTCCTGCTCTGCAACTTCGCCAACGGCGACATGGTTGGGCACACCGGCGTGATGGCCGCGGCGATCCGCGCCTGCGAGACGGTCGATGCGTGCCTCGCGCGCGTGCTCGATGCGGCGGCGCGCACCGACACGGTGGTGATCGTCACCGCCGACCATGGCAACGCCGACGTGATGGTCGATCCCGTCACGCACGCGCCGCACACGGCGCACACCACGAACCCGGTGCCGCTGGTGATCGTGGATCCCGAGGGCGATGCACCGCTGCGCAGCGGCGGCGCCCTCTGCGACGTCGGCCCCACGGCGCTCGCGCTGATGGGGCTCCCCATTCCTCCCGAGATGACCGGCCGCAGCCTCCGGCTCGCCGCCGTCCCTGCATGAACGCACTCCACAAGCGCGTCGGCCTCGCGGCCGTCGCCGGCACGCTCCTCGCCGCCCCGGCCGCCGGCCAGGTGGGGACGCTTCCCGAGCGCTCGCCCTTCCGCGACCTCGAATCGCGGCAGGACCTCACGTTCCTCGCGGGGCTCGGCGGCGGCCGGGACCGGCTCGGTGCGGCGCCCAACGGCGGCCTCGCCATCGGCGTGCGCCATGACCTGCGCGTGAGCGGCCCGGCGGCGCTCATGTCGCGCGTCATCGTGCAGCTCTCCGATCGCGACATCCTGCGCACCCGCGGCGTCCCGCCGGCCGCGCGCATCGCGTCCAGCGAGTCGCAGCCGCTCTACTTCGCCGACGTCGGCGTGACGCTCAACCTCACCGGCCAGAAGAGCTGGCGCGGGCTCGTGCCGAGCCTCAACGGCTCGCTCGGCTTCGTGGGCGACTTCCGCGACGCGAGCGACTCGAGCGGCTTCCGCTTCGGCAACCGCTTCGCGCTGCAGTTCGGCGCCGGCGTGAAGTGGCACGCGCCGGGGCGCTGGACGGTGCGCGCCGACCTCACGAACTACTTCTACAACATCACCTACCCGAACAGCTTCCGCATCCTCGCGCCGGTGAACGGCGAGCAGCCGCTGCTCGGCGTCGCGGAAGGGGCGCGCACCTGGGTGCGCAACTCGATGCTCCTCGTGGGGCTCACGCGGCACTTCGGGCGCTGACGTGTCGTCGCCGGGCCGCACCTCGCTCACGCGCCGCGTCACCTTCGCGGCGGCGCACCGCTACCGTCGCCCCGACCTCGACGACGCGCAGAACGCCGCCACCTTCGGCCTCTGCGCACGCCCGAGCTACCACGGGCACAGCTACACGTGCGACGTGAGCGTCACCGGCGACGTGGCGCCGCACACGGGGATGATCGTGGACCTCGGGGTCCTCGATCGAATCCTCGCCGAGGAGGTGCGCGAGCGCTTCGACCATCGCAACATCAACCTCGACGTCCCCGAGTTCGCGGAGGACGGCGGGCTGGTGCCGACGGGCGAGGAGCTGGCGCGCTTCATCGCCGGCGTGGTGCAGGCGCGGCTCCCGGCCGGGGTGCGCGTGCAGCGCGTGGTGGTGGCCGGACGCTCTGGGCGACGCACGAGCCCGGGTGACGCGCGGCACGGATGGCTGAGCGCACGCTCGGCGTCCTGCTCGCCGGCGGCGCGGCGACACGGTTGCGCGGCGAGGCCAAGGGGCTGCTCGCCCTTGCACCGGACAGGCGAGTGTGCGATGCCGCACTAGATGCGCTGGGCGCGACGTGCGATGCGGTACTCGTCGCCGCCAACGATCCGCAGGCAGCGACGTGGGAACTCGGCCATCCCCAGCGGCGCGACGCGACGCCGGGCCTCGGTGCACTCGGCGCGCTGCGCACCGCGCTGGCGGCGGCCGATGCGCAGGGGGCGGCGTGCGTGCTCGTGATGCCCTGGGACGCGCCCTTCGTGACGCGCGCGCTCGGTGCGGCGCTGCTCGCGCGGCTGCGCGACGATCCGCGCTGCGACGTGGCGGTTCCGGTACACGACGGGCGCATGCAGCCGCTGGTGAGCGCCTGGCGGCCGCGCGCCCTCGCGGCGTGCGACGCGGCGCTCGCGGCCGGCGAGCGCGCCGCGCACCGCTTCGTCGCCTCGCGCC
>JALOPO010000337.1 GCA_025453855.1 Gemmatimonadaceae bacterium | reverse complement strand
GCACCGTGTCGTGCACGAGCGTCTCGTGCGCGCGGAGCAGCGACCGCAGTCGCCGCAGCGCGACGCGGAAGTCGTGCAGCGCTTCCGGGTCGGTGCCCGCGACGAGCCGCTGCATCGCGGCATCCGCATCGTCGACGAGGGCGAGCGCGATCGCGCGCGGCGCACGGCGCGCGGGCATGACGAGGAGCGACGAGGCGTCGGGGAGCGACATGACGGGAACGGGGCGAAGGGCGAGCGCGAAGTTAGCCATCGGCATCGTCGCCGACGTTCGGGGCGCCCCCCCGCCCCCCCGCGGTGCCAGGCACCTCTGTCCCCCGTCGGGGGACAGAGGTGCCTGGCACCGCGGGGGGGGCGGCACCGCGGGCGCGCGCGCCCTGCCGGCGCGCGTGCCCCTGCCGGGGCGCCGATCGTCGTCGCGCGATGACGGGGCGTCGCGGCCACCCGGTCGTTGCCGATGAGCACCGATCGGCAGGGCCGGGCACGTCGCGTGCACCCTCTCGGCCGTTACCCCGTTCCCCCAGGAGGATTCCGACATGGCGCAGGCGACGTCGCTTCGCGTGTTCCCGACCCTGGCTGCCGTCGCGCTCGCCGCGTGCAGCAGCAGCGATGCGCCCACCGTCCCCGCGCCCGCCGCGCCGTCGCGCGTGGTCGCGGTCGCGGGCGAGACGCAGCCGGGCACGGTCAATGCCGCGGTGGCGGTGGCGCCCGCGGCCCAGGTGCTCGACGGGGCCGGCGGCCCGGTGCGCGGCGTGGTCGTGCGCTTCGTCGTCATCGACGGCGGCGGACGCGTGACCGGCGACTCGGTCGTCACCGACTCGGCGGGGCGCGCCACCGTCGGCTCGTGGGTGCTGGGGCCAAGCGTCGGGACGCAGCGGCTGGCGGCGCGCAGCCCCGGGCTCCCGGAGGCGGTGTTCACGGCCACCGCCAGCGCGGGGCAGGCGGCATCGCTGGTCGTGGTGACCGAGACCGACCAGCAGGTGGGCGGCGTGAACGCGCCGCTCTCGCGTGTGCCGGCGGTGGTCCTGCGCGATGCGAGCGGACGTGCGATCGCCGGCGCGACGGTGACCTTCGCGGTGGCCGAGGGGGGCGGGCGCCTCGAGTCGACCACGGGCACCACCGACAGCACGGGGACGGCGCGTGCGGGGCGCTGGATCCTGGGCAGCGCGCCGGGGCGCAATGCGGTCACCGCCACGCGCAGCGGCACCACGCCGGCGACGATCGTCGCCACGGCGGTGGCCGGCGGCGCGCCGGCGGTGCGACGCGAGGTCGTGCTCGAGGGGCTGTCGAATCCGTGGGATGTCGCCTTCCTGCCGTCGGGCGAGATGTTCTTCACCGAGCGCGGGGGCGGCGTGCGCGTGCGACTGCGTGACGGGCGCGTGATCCGCTACCCGGCGCCGTCGGACTTCGCCCCCGGCGGGCAGAGCGGGATGCTCGGCCTGGCGCTCGATCCGCAGTTCGCGAGCAACCGCTTCCTGTACGCGTTCATGGCCAGTTCGCTCGGCGGCACGACCGCGAACCGCGTCGTGCGGTGGCGCGTGAGCGACGACTTCGGCACGCTCGAGGCGCGCACCGACATCGTGACCGGGATCGCATGGGGGAACGGCGGCGCGCACTCGGGGGGGCGCATCCGCTTCGGCCCCGACGGCGCGCTCTGGATCACCTCGGGCGACACGCGCACGGGGCGCGTGCCGCAGGACCTGCAGTCGCTGGGCGGCAAGGTGCTGCGCGTGACGCGCGACGGCACGCCGGCGCCGGGCAATCCGTCGAGCTATCCGCGCCCCGCCGACGCGCGCATCGCGGCGTGGGGCTTCCGCAACATCAACGGCCTCGCCTTCCGCGCCGGGAGTGGCGACGCGTACGTGGCCGAACACGGCCCCGATCACAGTGACGAGGTCACGCGCGTGCGCATCGGCGGCAATGGCGGCTGGGATCCCGTCTGCCCGGACGGCATCGGCTACTGCGGCTACAGCGCGGGGATGAGCATGACCGACACGGTCAAGTTCCCGACCGCGCTGCGCCCGGCGTTCCGTCTCGCCGACAGCGAGGGGATGGGGGGCAGCGCCTTCCTGGACGGCCCGCAGTGGCGCGACTGGAACGGCGTGCTGGCGGTGGCCACGCTGGCCGGGCGCCGCCTGCGGCTGCTGCAGGTGGCGGCGGACGGGAGCAGCGCCACGCAGGTGGCCGAGCTCTACGCGAACGTGGCGCGGCTGCGCGGGGCGGTGCAGGGCCCGGACGGTTTCCTGTACGTCTTCACCGACGACGGCGGCGGTCGTGACCAGGTGTGGCGGATCCTGCCGTGACGCGGAGGGGTCTGGAGCCGTACGCAGCGTGGGGCGCGGGTCGCGCGCCGTCGCTGCGGCGGGCTCCCCCTTGACGCGCGCGGCGCGTCCGATTTGATTCGACATCGAACCATTTCCCGGTCGACGATGCCATCCCACTGGTCCGGTCCGCTCAAGGAACGTCGCGCGCTCGATGCGTACATCACGCTCATGCGCGCCACGAACTCGGTCAACGCGCGCCTGCACGGGCCGCTGGCGACCGCGCACGGACTCACGATGGGGCAGCTCGGCGTGCTCGAGGCGCTGCACCACCTCGGCCCCATGTCGCAGTCGGCGCTGGCGGGCAAGCTCCTCGTGAGCGCCAGCAACCTGACCACGGTGCTCGACAACCTCGAGCGCGACGGCCTCGTGAAGCGCGTGCGCGACACCGTCGACCGGCGCGTCTCCAACGTGCACCTCACGCCGGCGGGACGCACGCGCATCACCGCCTGCATGCCGGGGCACGTGGCCCGCATCACCGCCGCGCTGCAGGGGCTCACCGCCACCGAGCAGAAGCAGCTCGCGCAGCTCTGCCGCAAGCTCGGCCTGGCCGCCGCCGGCCTCGATCGCGAGGCCGACGAAGACGCGGCCTGACGGCCGGCCCCGCTCCACCGCACCGCCACCACCCACGGCACCACGCTCCGCCCCCGGCGGCGCCACCGCCCAGCCTGATACTTCGATGTCGAACAACCCAGCGACCCTCGGCCTCCACCACGTCACCGCCATCGCCGGCGACCCGCAGAAGAACGTCGACTTCTACGCCGGGGTGCTCGGCATGCGCCTCGTCAAGAAGACCGTCAACTTCGACGACCCCGGCACCTACCACCTCTACTACGGCGACGAGAGCGGGCGCCCCGGCTCGCTCCTCACCTTCTTCCCGTGGCCCGGCGCGCGGCGCGGCCGCGCTCCTGGGGCAGGTGGCGGTCACGCAGCTCGCCATCCCCACCGCGGCGCTCGGCTTCTGGCTCGAGCGGCTCGCACGGCTCGGCATCCCGCACGAGGGGCCCGTGCGCCGCTTCGACGAGCGCACGATCGGGCTCACCGATCCCGACGGCATGCTCCTCGAGCTCGTCGCGCACGACCGCACCGCCGCGCTCCCCGGCTGGGACGGCGTCGTGCCGGCCGAGATGAGCATCCGCGGCATCCACGCCGCCACGCTCTGGGTCGCCGATGCCGAGGCGACGGCGCGCGTGCTCACCGGGGCGCTCGGGCACCGCGAG
>JALOPO010000336.1 GCA_025453855.1 Gemmatimonadaceae bacterium | reverse complement strand
CGCAGGTCGAGCTGGCCGAAGAACGGGTTGCGGAAGCCGTTGCGCGGCGCGACGCGGCCCAGGTTCTCGCGCAGGAAGTCGCGGGCGATGTTCTGCGGGTTGTCGAGCACGCGCTGCATCGCCTGCGCCACCTCGGGCTGCGTGGTCGGGTCGCGCGGGTCGAAGAGGAAGGCCAGGTCGTTCTGGTTGGCGAAGGCGCTCCCGCCGCCCACGTCGTCGCCGTTCATGTCGTTGAAGACGGTGAAGCTCACCGGCGACCCCGACTGCCCGATGTAGCGCCCGCTCAGCCGGAAGCCGGCGAGCGTCGGGAGCGACCCGTAGACCACGACCTTGTGGCGGAAGTCGTTGTTCGCGAAGCCCCACGTCGGGACGCGCGGGTCGGCCGCCACCTGCGTGAAGACGCTCGTGATCGCGATGCAGCAGTTGTACGAGTTGTCGTCGCGCGTCCGGTTCCAGGTGAACGAGCCGCCGATCTCGGCCCCGCGCGGGAGCCGCAGCGTGGCGTCGACGATCGCGGCGCGCTGCCGCAGGTTGGCGTCGCTCACCAGCTCGAGCACGCGGCCGAGGTCCTGCGTGGCGCGGCCGTTCACCGCGTTCACGGCGCCCGTGGCCGGGTTGATGCTCGACGCCGGCACGAAGACCGGGCGATTGCCCTCGTTGGAGAGCGTGAACTGCGCGTCGCGCAGGTTGCGGTCGATGTAGCGGTAGTTCTGCGTCGTGTTCGACCACTGGTACGCCGCGCCCAGCAGCAGCCGGTCGCCGAAGAGACGCCGCTGCACCGCGATGTCGCCCTTCCAGGTGCGCGGCATCTGCAGGTCGCCGGCCATCATGTTGATGAACGCCGGGCGCGTCTGGCCCGGCTGCAGCAGCTCGAGCCCCGGGACGTTCGCGAACGACTCGCGATAGCGCGCGAAGTCGGGCGTCGGCGCCGCCGCCCCCACCAGCTGCACCTCGGCCAGCTGCGAGCCGTCGTTCAGCAGGTGGTTGATGTGCGCCATGTAGTGCGGCTGCGCCATGAAGAGGCCACCGCCCATGCGCACGAACGTGCGCCCCTCGCCGCCCACGTCCCACGCCAGCTGCGCGCGCGGCTGCAGCGCGAAGTCGGCGGCGCGCGTGTCGGTGCGCCGCCCGAGCCGCTCCTCGACGAGCGGGTTGCGGTTGGGGCGCGTGAGGAAGCTCGTGGCGTCGAAGCGGAAGCCCCCCGTGAAGGTGATCGTCGGCGTCACGCGCGTCTCGGCCTGCGCGAAGGCGCCGGCGTCGAGCACCCACTGGCCCACGTCGGGCTCGAGGGTCTGCGTGGGCACCAGGCGCGTGAAGTTCGCCGGCCGGCGCGCCTCGAGGTCGGCGAGGTTGTTGAAGCGGAACAGCCCGTCGGTCTCGATGCTCACGAACATCGCCAGCCGGTTCAGCGAGTTGTCGGTGCCGAAGGTGAAGTCGGTGTTGCCGCGCTCCACGCGCGTCACGTTCACCAGCTGCAGCGAGCGCTCGGTCTGCCACTCGGGGCTCGTGCGCTGCCCGCCGAACTGCAGGATCTGCGGCGCGCCGACGTTCCCGTTCGGCAGCCGCGACTGCACCGTCACCCAGCCGCGCGGGAGCCGCGTGTTGGCCTCGTTGTCCACGCGCCGGTCGGTGTAGGCGAGCCGGAAGTCGTTCGAGACGGTGGCCCCCAGCGACGACTTGAGCGAGACGAGGAGCTGGTGCTCGCGCGAGCGCTGGTTGCCGAAGCTCTCGCGCACCGACAGGAAACGGTCGGTGATCGAGTTGTCGTAGAAGAAGTTGCTGAACGTGTAGCGCGTCGTGAGCCGGTGCCGGTCGTTGAGTGTCCAGTCGATGCGGCTGAAGACGCTGTTCAGCGCGTTGCCGCGCGTGAACTGGCCGACCTGCGTCCCCTGCGGCAGGCCGTAGTTGCGGCGGAGGATGTCGAGGAAGCGCGTGATCGAGTCGCGCGACACCTGGAGCTGCGCCTCCTGGGCGGCGTTCGGCACGTCCATCGCGAGGAACGGCTCGCTCACGTCCTGCCGGTCGAAGGCGACGAAGAAGTGCGCCCTGTCGCGCACGATCGGGCCGCTGAACGAGCCGCCCCACTGCGTGTTGCGGAAGTCGACCGGGGCACGCCCCTCGAAGTCGCGCGTGGTGAGGTCGCGGTTGCGGTGGTACGCGAAGACCGAGCCGGTGCGCCGGTTGGTGCCGAAGTTGGTGGCGACGTTGATCGCGCCGCCGCCCTGCCGCCCCTGCGTGACGTCGTAGACGTTGGTCACCACCTCGAACTCGCGGATCGCCTCCACCGAGAGCGAGTAGGGACCACGGCCGAAGCCCGCCCCCCAGACGGTGTTCTTGGCCTGCACGCCGTCGACGCGGATGTCGGTGCTCGTCACGCGGCTGCCGGCGATCGACGAGCTCGACGTGATCACGCCACCGGTGCCGACGGCGCTCGTCGTCGGTGCGATGAGCGCCAGGTCGCTGAAGCTCCGGTTGAGGATCGGGAGCTCCTCGAGCTGCTTCTGGCCGACCACGGTGCTGGCGAGGAAGCGACCGGCGCGCTGCTCCTCGCGCGACTCGCGCACCTCGACCGTCCCCAGCTCCTGTGCGGCGGCGGTGAGGGTGAGTCGCACCGGCACGCGATCGCCCAGGTTGAGCGTGATGCCGGTGATGCGCTCGGGACGGTAGCCGATGCGACGCACCGTCACGGCATAGGGGCCACCGATGGGGAGCTGCGGAAAGGCGAACCGGCCGGCGGCATCGGTGCGGCGGGCCTGCGTGAGTCCCGTGCTCTCGTTGCGGACCTGCACGGTGACGTCGGCCGCCGGTGCGCCGCCGGGCAGGCGGATGACGCCGCCGATGTACCCCTCGGTGGTCTGCGCGACGAGCGCGCGCACCGGCGCCACGGCGACGAGGGCGCCGACGAGCGGCGCGAGGCGGAGGAGGGCAGCGGTACGCGCACAGCGGCGCGCCCGTGCGAACGGACGTGACAGCGACATGGTGCGACCCGGGTGGGGTGACGCGTCCCGCCGCCCCGTGCGGCGGACGCGTCACGCTCACCGGCGCCGATCACGATGCGGTGTCGCGATCCCGTGCCGGGCGCAACGTCGCGGTCACGACCCGGTGATGCTCACCGCGCGGTCACGCCGGGCTCGGCCACCCTGTCGATGTCGGCGACCGGCGTGTCGGTGCGGGTGCCGACGGCGGGTGCCTCCCCACGATCGCTCCGGCGACGGGCCCGGCTGGCCTCTCGCGGCGGCCGCTCCGGGAGGAGCGACTCGAGGGTGACCAGCATCGCCCCGGCGAGGAGGGCGATCGGCTCCCAGATGGCGCCCAGCGCCGCGGTGATGATGGCGCCGCCGAGCGCCATCCCCCCGGCGAGCCACTGCCGATGCCGGCGCCGCTCGGCG
>JALOPO010000335.1 GCA_025453855.1 Gemmatimonadaceae bacterium | reverse complement strand
CACGATGCTCGCCCATGACACCGCACCTCGTGAGCGGCGCGGAGCCACGACCGTGACGGCGGTCGCATCACAGGCACCGGGCGTGGAGGCGATCGAGCGCTGGTTCGCGAGCAACGGGTGGGTGCCGTTCGACTTCCAGCGGGAAGTCTGGGCGGCGTATGCGCAGGGCGAATCGGGGCTCGTGCATGCGGCGACGGGGACGGGGAAGACGTACGCGGCGTGGCTCGCGCCGCTGGCGGCGTACCTGGCCGAGCGTGATGCGTCGCCGGAGGCCGCACCGGAGCCGGTGGCCACCGTGCGGCGGCGTGCGCCGTCGCCCGCGCGCCGGCGGCGGGAAGCGGTGCCGCTGCGCGTGATGTGGATCACGCCGCTGCGCGCGCTCGCGGCCGACACCGAGCAGGCGCTGCGCGCGCCGATCGACGCGCTCGGCGTCCCGTGGAGCGTGGAGTCGCGCACCGGCGACACGAGCGAGGCGACGCGCGCGCGCCAGCGGGTGCAGCTCCCGACGGCCCTCGTCACCACGCCGGAGTCGCTCTCGCTGCTGCTCTGCCGCGACGATCACCCCGAGCTCTTCGCGCAGCTCGAGTGCGTGGTGGTCGACGAGTGGCACGAGCTGATGAGCACCAAGCGCGGCGTGCAGGTGGAGCTCGCGCTCGCGCGGCTGCGTCGCATCTGCCCGGCGCTCCGCACCTGGGGGCTGAGCGCGACGCTCGGCAACCTCCCCGACGCCAGAGACACGCTGCTCGGCCATCGCGCCGACGGCGCGCCGAACCCGGGGCGCCTGGTGCGCGGGCTCGTGCCGAAGACGCTCGAGGTCGAGGCGCTCGTGCCGGCCGAGATGGAGCGCTTCCCGTGGGCCGGACACCTGAACACGAAGCTCCTCCCCGAGGTCATCGCGCGGCTCGAGATGGCGCGGAGCGCGATCGTCTTCACCAACACGCGCTCGCAGGCCGAGATCTGGTTCCAGAGCATCTGCACCGCGCGGCCCGAGTGGTTCGAGCACGTCGCGATCCACCACGGCTCGCTCGACAAGCGGCGGCGGCAGGACGTGGAGGACGGGCTCAAGTCGGGGCGCTATCGCGCGGTCGTCGCCACCAGCTCGCTCGACCTGGGCGTCGACTTCGCGCCCGTCGACCTGGTGATGCAGGTGGGGAGCCCCAAGGGGATCGCGCGGCTCCTGCAGCGCGCGGGGCGCAGCGGCCACTCGCCGGGGCGCGCGTCGCGCATCGTCTGCGTCCCCACGCACGCCTTCGAGCTGGTGGAGGTGGCGGCCGCGCGCGACGCGATCGTCGCCGGCGCGATCGAGTCGCGCGATCCGCTCGACCGCCCGCTCGACCTGCTCGCGCAGCACCTCGTGACGCTCGCGCTGGGCGGCGGCTTCACGCGCGACGCCGTGTTCGACGAGCTGCGCACGACGCGCGCCTACGCACTCCTCGAGTCGCGCGAGCTCGACTGGGTGATCGACTTCGTGACGCGCGGCGGCGACGCGCTGCGCGCCTATCCCGAGTACGCCAAGGTCGTGCTCGTGGACGGCGTGTATCGCGTGACTGACCGGCAGGTGGCCACGCGCCATCGCCTGAACATCGGGACGATCGTGAGCGACACCGCCATCACCGTGCGGCTGCAGACCGGCGGGCGACTGGGAACGGTGGAGGAGAGCTTCGTCTCGCGGCTCGCGCCGGGCGACCGCTTCATCTTCGCGGGCCGCGCACTCGAGTTCATCCGGCTGCGCGACCTGGTGGCATACGTGCGGAAGGCGAAGTCGAGCAGCGGGGCGATCCCGAGCTGGCAGGGGGCGCGCATGCCGCTCAGCACCGAGCTCTCGCTGGCGGTGCGGCGCAAGCTCGAGGAGGCGCGCACGGGCGACTACCACGGCCCCGAGATGCGCGCGGTGCGCCCGATCCTCGGCCTGCAGGGCGAGCGGAGCGCGATCCCCCGCCCCGACGAGCTGCTCGTCGAGCGCTGCGAGACGCGCGACGGGCATCACCTCTTCGTCTATCCGTTCGAGGGGCGACTCGTGCACGAGGGGGTGGCGGCGCTCTTCGCCTACCGCATGAGCGTGCTCGCGCCGATCTCGTTCGCATGGAGCTGCAACGACTACGGCTTCGAGCTCCTCTCGCCGGAGGCGGCGCCGTTCGAGGAGGCGCTCGAGGCGGGGCTGTTGCGCACCGCGCACCTGCTGCACGACATCACGCAGTCGCTCAACGCCGCCGAGCTGGCACGCGCGCAGTTCCGCGAGATCGCGCGCGTGGCCGGGCTGATCTTCCAGGGGTGGCCCGGCTCGCAGAAGACGATGCGGCAGGTGCAGGCATCGAGCGGGCTGCTCTACGACGTCTTCAGCAAGTACGACCCCGACAACCTCCTGCTCGCGCAGGCACGGCGCGAGGTGCTCGAGCGGCAGCTCGAGGCGAGCCGCATCGGGCGCACGCTCGCCCGGCTCGAGGCGGGCGCGGTGCGGCTGGTGGAGGTGGAGCGGCCGACCCCGCTCGCCTTCCCGCTCCTCATCGACCGCACGCGCGCCAAGCTCTCGAGCGAGAAGCTGGCCGATCGCATCCGCCGCATGACGGCGCAGGCGGAGCGCGGCGTGGGGGCGGGCGCGGCGACGATCCTGCGCGCGCGGTGACGGCCCTGCCGGCGCGGTGAGCGACGCGGTCGTCGACCGGGCGCTCGCGAAACCATGGTCCGGCGTGCACCGTCGGGAGAGCATGGACCGTCGCCGCTTCCTCGCCATCGCGGGCGCGCTCGTGGCGCTGCGAATCGCGTTCCCGCTCGTGCTGCTCCACCCGGCGTGGGAGTTCCACCGCGACGAGTTCCTCTACTTCGCGATGGGCGATCATCTCTCGCTCTTCGGCATGCAGTTCCCGCCGCTCCTGCCGGCCATCGCGGCCGCGGGGAAGGCGCTGTTCGGCGAGTCGGTGCTCGCGGCGCGAGTGCCGGCGGCGCTCGCCGGTGGCGCAACGCTCGCAGCGATGCTGGTCGCGGTGCGGCTCCTTGGCGGCGGCGCGTTCGCGCTCGCGATCACGACGCTGGCCACGATCGTCGCCCCGCTCTTCCTGCGTGCGTCGGTCCTCATGCACCCGGTGGTCTTCGACCAGCTGTGGTGCACCATCGCGCTCCTCGGCGTGATGCTCGCGATCGTGCGTGACGCGCCGCGCTGGTGGCTTCTCACCGGCCTCGCGTTCGGCCTTGGCACGCTCACCAAGTTCTCGGCGCCGCTCTACGGCCTGCTGGTGGCGGTGGCCGCGCTGGCGGTGCCGGCGACACGCCGGCAGCTCGGCACGCGCTGGGGCGCTCGCGCTGGCACTCGCGTCGCCCGCCTTCGTGGGGCAGGCGCGCACGGGGTGGCCCTTCGTCGAGCAGATGGCGGTGCTGCGCCGCACGCAGCTTCAGCACGTGACGAGCGCCACCTACCTGGGCGGGCAGGCGCTCATGCTCGGCCCGGCGGTGCTGCTGGCGCTCGCGGGTGCGTGGGCGACGCTGCGCGGACGGCGTGCGTCGCTGGCACACGTGCGCCTCGCCGCGGCCGGCGGCGGCACGCTCGACGGCGATGCATCGGCGGCGCGGCTCGTGGCCGCGATGCGCGTCACGGGCACGTTCGCGGCGCTGCTCGTGTCGTGGTACCTGGTGATGCATGGCAAGGAGTACTACGCGGGGCCGGCGTATCCGATGCTGCTCGCCTCGGGCGCCGCGTGGCTCCAGCGCGTCACGGTCACCATGCGTGCGCCCGGTACACGCACGCGACGCCTCCTGGGACGCGAGCTGACGCTCCCGCAGGATTACGCCGACATGCTTGGCTGGCGTGCGCAGGTGGAGGCGGTCGCGCGTGTCGTCCGTGCGCTCCCGGCGGACGACCGACGTCGCGTGCTGATCGGCGCCAGCAACTACGGGCAGGCCAGCGCGCTCGCCATGCATGGGCCGTCGCGCGGGCTCCCGTATCCCGTGAGCACGGCGGGCGACTTCTGGCGCTGGGGCCATGGAGACAACGACGGCAACGTCGTGCTGACGGTCGAGACGCTCGAGTCGCGCGCGGGCCTGACGGAAGCGTGGCACGAAGTGCGCGAGGTGGGGCGCCTCGTCGACCCGCGCCGCGTGGAGGAGGAGCGCGACGTCCGCATCATGCTCATGCGCGGCATCCGCATCCCGCTCCCCGAGCTCTGGCGACGCAGCGGACCGGGATGGGGGTGATGTCCCGGCGAGGCGCAGCGCGCGACGCGTGATCCGGCGCGACACGCCCAGCGGGGACGCAGGCGGCGCACGTTGCCTGTCGCATTAGCCTTGGCCGCATGTCGTCCACGCTCGACATCGACCTCCGCGGCACGCGCGCCACGCTGCTCGCCGACCG
>JALOPO010000334.1 GCA_025453855.1 Gemmatimonadaceae bacterium | reverse complement strand
GGATGGAGCGTGCAGTCGTAGGCGAAGTCGCCCACGGTGCCGAAGCGACGCCCGACGGTCGCGTTGCTCGTGGTCGGGATCGGCGTTGGCGTCCCTTGTGCCATTCCCTGGAAGACCACGTTGTGGGCGAGCGTGGGAAGTGATGTCCATCGTCCCGGCGCGGCCGTTGATGACCGCGCGCACCTGCGCCGCGCCGGGCGCGACGGCGGTGAGGAGCCCGGTGGTCGTGACCTGCACCACCTGCGGGTTGTTCGACGCCCACTCCGCGTCGCCGGCCGCGATCTCGCCCCCGCCCGCATCGAGGGCGCGCGCGCTGAGCTGCACCGACTGCCCCACGAAGAGCTGCGACTGCGGCGCCTGCACCTCGACGGTGGCGGGGCGCGGGAGCCCCGTCCCCTCGCCGCCGCTGCAGGCGGCCAGGGCGACCGCGACCAGTGCGCCGCCGACGGCGCGGCGGAGCGCGCCGGTCATCGCGTGACCCCGCGCACGGTCGGCGTGTAGCCCGGGAAGATCGTCGCCAGGTTGCTGTTGCCGAGGCGACGCTGCACGATCTCGGCAAGCACGTCGCGATGGTCGATCGTGACGCGCAGGTCCTGCCGGTCCTCCAGGTTCTCGCGGGCGAGCGGAACCCAGTTGTTGGTCATCACGCGCCCGCCGCTGATGCCGGGACCCATCGCGAAGAAGACGGTGCCGCGCCCGTGATCGGTGCCGAGCGAGCCGTTCTCGCGCACGTTGCGCCCGAACTCGCTCACCACCACCACGGTGACGCGCGTCGCGGTGGCGCCGGTGAGGACGTCGGCGTGGAACGCCGCCATCGACTGCGCGAGATCGGTCATGATCCGCGCCATGCTCCCGGTGGTCGTCCCCTGGTTGGCGTGCGTGTCCCAGCCGCCGATGTCGAGCTGGATCGCCTCGATCCCGACGTCGGCGCGGATGAGCGCCGCGGCGGCGCGCATGCCGCGCCCGAAGCCGGTGGTCGGATAGACGGCACCGCCCGACGGCGTGTAGCCGGTGAAGTTGATCCGGCCGAGGAGCGCGATGGTGTTGAGCGCGTCGAGCGCCGGCGCACCGACGACCGCCTCGCTGGCCGCGTACTCGTCGCGGAGCCAGTCGGCGCGGGCGGTGCGCGTGTTCGCGTCGCCGCCGAGCGAGAAGTTGGCGGGGTTCGGGATCGGGAGCGTCTTCGGCGCGCCGACGAGCGTGCGCTGCAGCCCGCTGGAGAGGCCGAGGGCGCGCAACGGCGCATCGCTGCGCATGGGCGTCGACGTGGCGAGGTGCCGGCCGAGCCAGCCGGTCATGAGGCTCGCGTCGCGCGCGCGCCCGACCTCGAGGAAGCGCTGCGCGTCGAAGTGCGAGCGCGTGTTGTCCTGCAGCCCGCAGCCGTGGACGATGAGCAGGTCACCGGCACGGAAGGCCGGGACGAGCGACGCCATGGGCGCCGAGATCGCGAACTGCCCGTCGAGGGCGGTGCCGCGGTTGGGGAGGCTGCTGTCGGGGCGCGGGTTGTTGATGGTCGGCCGCGACGTGTAGTAGTTGTTGTCGAGGAACGGGTAGACCATCCCGAGTCCGTCCGATCCGCCGCGCAGGAAGATCGAGAGGATCACGTCGCGCTGGCTCGCGCTCTGCGCGAGCACGACCTTCGGCACCCAGCTCGCGGCGGCGACGCCGGCGACGAGGCCGGCGGTGCTGCCGATGAAGCCGCGGCGCGTGAGGCTGTTGTACTCCTCGCACCCGGTGTCCGGCGTGTGGCTCATCTGTCGGGCCTCGAATGTGTTGCGGCGACGTCGCCGGTCAGTACCACTGGAACTGCGAGGAGGACATCGCGAGGGCGAGCGCCTCGCGGATGCGGGTGTCGCTGGCGAGCGCGGGGCGCACGTAGTCGGCGAGCTTGGTGCGGAACGCCGCCGGGACCTCGCCGCCGAAGAGGCGCTCGATGATCAGGTCGGCCGTCGCCTCGGCCGTCGCCGCACGGAACGACGCGGGGGTGACCACGAAGGCGGTACCCGAGCCGTTGGAAAGCGACTGCGCCGCGTTGAAGCGCTGCATGACGAGCCCCGACCAGAACTCGATCTTGTCCGGATAGCCGTCCGGCGTCTCCCAGGCGAAGATCGAGTGGCCCATGTTGTCGACCTGGCCGCGGACCATCTGCATGCTCGTGACCGTGGGGCCGAGGGCGCGCACCGCCGAGACGGCGAAGTGGAACGGGCGCTTGTACTTGGGCTGCGACGCCATGAGCGTGCGCTGGTCCAGGATCACGCGCAGCATGCTCGGGATGTCGCCGCGCGATCGCGTGAAGGCACTGGCCGCCGCGTCGATGACCGCCTGCGGCGGCTCGTACTGCAGCATGAACTTGGCCAGCTTGGTGGCCAGGTAGTTCGCGGTGCGCGGGTGCGTGGCGAGGAACTCGATGAAGCGCTCGGCCTCCGCCTTGCCGGCCAGGCCGCCGGCACGCGTGGCGGCCGGGAAGGTCTGCCCCATCACCGTCTTGGCGGTGAAGTCGTGCAGCGAGGCGTCGTACATGAAGATGCCGCGCCCCGAGATCGTCCAGCCGGTGAAGACCTTCGAAAGCTCGGCGACGTCGTCCTGCGTGTAGCCGCCGTTCACCCCCACCGAGTGCAGCTCCATGATCTCGCGCGCGTAGTTCTGGTTCGGCGAGCGGAACGAGCTGCGCGTCTGGTCCAGGTACTCCATCATCGCCGCGCTGTGCGCGCTGGCGCGGAGCATCGCCGGGAAGCTCCCCAGCGCGTGGCGCCGGATCACGTCACGATCGTCGATCGTCTTCAGGTAGCCGACGTCCTGGCGCGCGATGTTGAAGTGGTCGCTCCAGAACTCGACCATGCGCTCGAAGAGCTGGCGCTTGGAGAAGGCCGCGCGGTAGAGCGTCGCCTCCTGCATCTCGTTCTGCACGCGCCCGTAGTCGGCGGCGTAGAGCGCCTCGGGCTTCATGGCCAGCGTCTGGTAGTTCTGGGCCACGAACTCCGAGCAGGCGCGATCGTCGATGCGCGACGGGCGGAGCTGCTCCTCGAGGTAGCGCGTGTAGCCGAGCTGCTTCGCGCGGTCGAGCTCTTCCTTGTTGATCCCGAGCGTGATGCGGCGCACGAGGCGCGCGACAGGATCCTGCCACTGCCCGGAGAGATCGGGCGGCGCGGCGACGCGGGCGAGCGCCGCCGACATGCCGCGCCCTCCAGTGGCCGGCGCCTGCGGTGCAGGGACGCGCTGCTGCGCCTGGGCGCCACGGCCGGCGAGCGCGAGGGCGGCCGCGGCAGCGAGGAAGCCGCGCCGTGTCGGCGGGGCCTCGGTGGCTGGTGGGCCGGCGTCGGCGGCGTCGGCCTCGGGAAGCGCCGCTCCGGGCTCCATCACCTCGTCCACCTGCGATTCGAGCGTCGTCCCCATCGCACCCTCCATCGGTTCTGCGGCCTGCACGTCCTCGTGTGCCGCGGTGATGGCGCCACCCCACCCTCACGCGAAGGGACGCGCGCCCTCGCGAATCGCAACAGCCGGGATCGCCATTACACAGGTACGCCGTCCGCCGGGTGCAGA
>JALOPO010000333.1 GCA_025453855.1 Gemmatimonadaceae bacterium | reverse complement strand
TGGGCGGCTCGCCCACCAGGAAGCGCCAGCGATCCTGCGCGAATGCGATCATCGCTCCTCCGGCCCTGCTCGATGCGTTCCGGTCTCGCCCCGTCCTGCAAAGGTAGCGCGGAGCGGCAGCGCCTTCCGCACGCGGCGACGCCGTCGCGTGGCGCACCCCGATGGGTCGCATCCCTCCGCCGCGATCGCGGACGGTAGATTGCCGCCGCATGACGGCGGCGCTCGTCCTGCAGACCTCGTTCCTCGGTGACGTCGTCCTCACGACGCCACTGCTCACGCACCTCGCGGCGCGCGGCGCCGTCGACGTCGTGGCGACCCCCGCGGGCGCCGCGATCCTC
This sequence comes from Gemmatimonadaceae bacterium, assembly GCA_025453855.1. Classification (GTDB taxonomy): domain Bacteria; phylum Gemmatimonadota; class Gemmatimonadetes; order Gemmatimonadales; family Gemmatimonadaceae; genus JALOPO01. The sequence continues at coordinate 3,065 of JALOPO010000333.1, read as the reverse complement.
GACGGGCATCCCGCGGTGCGCCGCGTGATCGCCTACGACAAGCGTCGCGCCGACGCCGGGCCGCGCGCCCTCGCACGGCTCGCCGGCACCCTCCGCGATGCTCGCTACGACGCGGCCTACCATGCGCAGGGCTCGTCGCGCACCGCCGCGCTCTCGTGGCTGGCGCGCATCCCCGTGCGTCGCGGCTTCGATGCGTCGGCGGGGCGTTGGCTCTACACGGAGCGCGTGCGCTATCGGAAGGCCGAGCATCATGCGCGCCGCCTGCTCGATCTCGCCGCCCCGGCCGACGCCCCGCTGCCGCGTCCGACGCTGCACCCCGCCGGCGCCGATCATGACGCGGCGGCCGCGCTGCTCGCGTCGGCGCCATTCGGTGACGCCGCGTTCGTCGCCCTCGCCCCCGGCTCGGTCTGGGGGACGAAGCGCTGGCCCGACTATCCCGCGCTCGTCGCCGCGCTCCCGCCCGAGCTGGGGATCGTCGTCGTCGGCGGGGCGGAGGATGCACCGCAGGCCGCGGCGATCGCCGCCACCGCCTCCGAGCGCGTGCTCGACGCCACGGGGCGGCTCCGCATCCTCGCCACCGCCGCGCTCCTCGCGCGGGCGACGGCGCTGGTCACCAACGACTCGCTCCCGCAGCACCTCGCGAGCGCGATGGACGTGCCGACGATCACCGTCTTCGGCCCCACCGTGCCGCAGTTCGGCTTCGGGCCGCTGGCGACGACCGCGCGCGTCGTGGAGCATCCGGGGCCACTGGCCTGTCGGCCGTGCAGCAGCCACGGGCCGGCCACGTGCCCCCTCGGTCATTGGCGCTGCATGCGCGAGATTCCCCCCGCCACCGTGGCCGCCGCGCTCGCCAGCGTGACGCGCGACGTGGCGCCGCGCTGAGCGGCCCCCCTGCCCCCACCCGCATGCCCGGTTCGCACTTCCCGCCCGATGCCTGGATCGTCGGCGTCGACCTCGGTGGTACCAACATCGCCATCGGCGCGCTCCAGGCCGACGGGAGCCGCGAGGTCGCCTTCCACTCCGAGCCGACGCTCGCCGTCGAGGGGCCGGAGGCGGTCACCGAGCGCATCGTGAAGGCGGTGGAGCGGACGATCACGCGCGTGCAGCAGGAGACGGGGGCGACGCGTGCGCAGTTCGTGGGCGTCGGCATCGGCGCGCCCGGGCCGCTCGATCGCGCGCGCGGCGTGGTGATCACGGCGCCGAACCTCGGGTGGACCGACTGGCCGCTGCGCGAGAAGGTGCATGCCGCCACCGGGCTCCACGCCACGCTCGACAACGACGCGAACTGCGCGACGCTCGGCGAGTGGTGGCTGGGCGCGGCGCGCGGGACGCGCAACGCGATCGGGATCACCATCGGCACCGGCATCGGTGGCGGGATCGTCATCGATGGCCAGCTCTATCACGGGGCGAGCGACGTGGCGGGCGAGATCGGCCACGTGACCATCGACAGCACGGGGCGCCGCTGCAAGTGCGGCAACTACGGCTGCCTGGAGGCCTACGCGAGCGGGCCGGCGATCGCCGAACGCGCGCGCGAGGCGATGTGGGGCGAGGAGCCCGGCGTCCTCTGGCGCCTGGTGGAGGGCGACGTGTCGCGCATCACCGCACAGATGGTCTATGCGGCGAGCAAGCAGGGCGACCCGATCGCCATCGACGTGGTGCGCGAGACGGCGCGCTACCTGGGCGCCGGGATCGGCGCGCTGCTCAACGTGCTCAACCCCGAGGTGGTGGTGCTCGCCGGCGGCGTGGTGAACGCGGGCGAGTCGCTCTTCCAGCCGCTGCGCGCGGAGGTCAAGCGTCGCGCCTTCCGTCCCGCCGTCGAGGCGTGCCGCATCATGCCGGGCGCCCTCGGCGGGAGCGCCGGCGTGGTCGGCGCGGTGGCCGCCTTCCTGCAGCAGACGCGCGGCCTCGATCCCGCGTGAGCGACGGCACGCCGCGCGACACGCCGGCACGCGATGCGCACGCACCGCGCGCGCGGAAGCGGCTGGGGGTGATCGGCACCTTCGTGTGGGACGTCATCCACGGCCGCGACACGCGCAACGCGCCGGTGGAGGAGTGGGGCGGGATCACCTATGCGCTCGCCGCGCTCGATGCCGCGCTCCCCGACGACTGGGAGATCGTCCCGCTCATCAAGGTCGGCGACGACCTGGCGGCGAGGGCCGGCGACTTCCTCGGCACGCTCGAGCGCCTCGCCCCCGATGCGGCGCTCATCCGCGTGCCGCAGCCGAACAACCGCGTCACGCTGCGCTACGTGGACGCGGCGCGGCGCACCGAGGTGCTCACCGGCGGCGTGCCGGCGTGGACCTGGCTCGGCCTCAAGCCGTTGCTGCAGGGGCTCGACGCGCTCTACGTGAACTTCATCGCCGGGTGGGAGCTCGACCTCGAGACGATGCAGCTCCTGCGCGCGCACTTCCGCGGCCCGATCTACTGCGACCTGCACAGCAAGGTGCTCGGCGTCGACGCGAGCGGGCTGCGCGTCCCCGAACCGCTGCCGGACGTGGGGGCGTGGTGTCGCTGCGTCGACGTGCTGCAGGTGAACGAGGACGAGGTCGCGCTGCTCGCCGCCGACCCGATGGCGCTCGCCGCCACCGCGCTCGCGAATGGCACGTCGCTGCTCTGCGTGACGCTCGGGCCGCGCGGGGCGATCTACTTCGCGCAGCCCGGCTTCGGCACCCTCGCCGATCGCACCGGGCGCGCGGCCCCCGCGGGGGCGATCGCCACCGCACTCGTCCCGCTTCCGCTCGCCGATGTCGCCGGCGACGGCGGCGACCCGACCGGCTGCGGCGACGTCTGGGGGGCCACGCAGTTCTCGCATTTGCTTGCAGGCACTAGCTTTGCCCTGGCCATGCGGTCGGCCCACGCGGCTGCGGCGCGCAACGTGAGGTTTCGTGGCGCCACCGGGCTCGCCCACCACCTCCGCGGACGCCTCGCCCCCCCGTGACCACGATCCTCGCCGTCCCGCCGTCGCTCGACGAAGCCAGCATGGAACAGGTGCTGACGCCGCTCGCCGAGCTCGCGCCCGACGCGAAGCTCCTGGTCGATGCGCGCCACACCCGCTGGGCCTCGCC
>JALOPO010000332.1 GCA_025453855.1 Gemmatimonadaceae bacterium | reverse complement strand
GGGAGCAAGGGATGCAGCGCCTCGCAGGCAAGCGGATCGTCGTCACGGGCGGGACCACCGGCATCGGCTACGCGTCGGCCGAACGCTTCGTCGCCGAAGGGGCAACCGTGCTGCTCACCGGACAGAGCGCCGAGCGTGTCGCGCAGGCGGCCACGGCGCTGGGTGAGCAGGCCACGGGGCTGGTCGTCGACCAGTCCAACCTCGACTCGGTGCATGCGCTCGCGGAGGCGGTGCGCGCCCGGTTCGGCGCGCTCGACGTGCTCTTCCTGAACGCCGGCGTGGCGGTGCCGGCCGCGACCGACGCCGAGACCGAGTCGGGCTTCGATCGCCAGTTCACGATCAACGTGAAGGCGCCGTTCTTCATCATGCAGGCGCTCGCCCCGGCCCTCGCGTCGGGGGCGTCGGTGATCGTCAACACGACCACGCTCACCTCGCTCGGCATGCCGGGCATGGCGACGTACTCGGCGAGCAAGGCGGCGCTGCGCTCGCTGGTGCGCACCTGGGCGGCGGAGTACGTCGGGCGGGGCGTCCGCGTGAACGCGATCGCGCCGGGGCCGGTGGAGACGCCGATCTACGCCAAGCTGGGGCTCGACGAGGCCGGGATGCAGGCGTGGGCCACGCAGATCCTGGGAAACGTGCCGATGAAGCGCTTCGCGAGCGCGGACGAGATCGCTGGCGCGGCCGCCTTCCTCGCGAGCGCCGACAGTGCGTACATGACGGGCGAGGAGCTCACGCTCGACGGCGGGTGGGCGAGCGTGTGAAGTGATGGCGCCGCGCGCGCGACCGTCGCGATCCAGCGGCCTGCGCGACAGGCGCCGGCATGGCGCGATTCGCCGCCCGACAGAGGAGACACGGACGATGCACACCCCGTCGGATGCGGCGTTCTGGGATGCGCGGTACGCGAGCGACGACTACGCCTACGGCACCGAACCCAACGCCTTCCTCGCATCGGTCGCGGGGACGTTCCCGCGCGGCAGCCGCGTCCTCGTCCCGGCAGATGGTGAGGGACGCAACGGCGTCTGGCTGGCCGAACACGGCTTCGACGTGACGACGGTCGACATGTCACGCGCGGGGTGCGACAAGGCGCGCAGTCTGGCTGCACGTCGCGGCGTCTCGCCTACCATCATCTGCGCCGACCTCACCACGTGGTCGTGGCCGGTCGGGACGATGGATGCGGTCGCGGCGATCTTCCTGCACCTGTCCCCCGCACTCCGGGCGCCGCTGCACGCGAAGATGCGGGACGCCCTCGCGCCGGGCGGCCTGATCGTGCTCGAGGCGTTCGAGCCCGCGCACGTGGGCCTGCGTGCGCGCACCCCGTCGGTGGGCGGGCCTGCGGATGCCTCGCTGCTCTACACGCCGGCGATGCTCCGTGGCGACTTCGCGGGGCTGATCGAGCGGCGCTGCGAGACAGCGGTGGTGGCGCTGCGCGAGGGCGCGTTCCACGACGGGGAGAGTGCGGTGGTGCGCGCAGTCTTCGAGGTGCCGCGCCGTTGATGATGGCGCAAGCCGCGCCTCAGACCTTCTTCTCCGCCAGCAGCGCCATGAACTCCTCCGGTGTGCGCACCGCGAGCAGTCGTTCGGGCACGTCGGCCTCCTTGCCAAACTGCGCGATCTTGCCGAGCACCGGGAGATACTGGTTGCTCACCTCGAGCGGCGGGGCGACGATGAGGAAGAAGAAGTGCACCGGCTTCTCGTCCATCGCCTTGAAGTCGACGCCGGCCGCCTTGCGACCGAAGGCGACGCGCAGCTTGCTCACGACCAGCGAGCGACAATGCGGAATCGCGATCCCGCGGCCGATGCCCGTGGAGCCGAGGTTCTCGCGGCGCTTGAGCATCTTGTAGAGCATCCCCTCCGACTTCTCGTCGAGGCCGAGCAGTCCGATCAGCTCCTTGAGGATCTCGTCCTTGGTCGAGCCCGCGAGCTCGAGCTGGACGGCATCGGGGGAGAAGAACTCGCGCAGTTCCATGTACGTCCTCGTCGGCATCGACGCCCGGCGGCCGGGCGGGGCCGGGACGGGGCAGGGGGAACGGCCAACCTAGGTCGCCGCGCGGGACGCGTCAAATCGAGGATTTGCAGGCACTTGGCCGGCCCCGATAGCTTTCGGCATGGCCACCTTCCCGTATCCGGTCGGGCACGCCGTCCCGCTCTTCCTCGCCCCCATGGCGGGGGTGTCGGAGTCGCCGTTCCGGCGGCTCTGCCGGGCGCACGGCGCCGACGTGGTGGTGACCGAGTTCCTGAGCGCCGAGGGGATCCGCCGCGAGAACGAGGCGACGATCGCCAAGCTCCGCTTCACGCCGGGCGAGCACCCGATCGGGGTGCAGATCTTCGGCGCCGACCCGGTGGCGATGGGCGAGGCGGCCGCGCTGGTGACCGACGTCTTCCAGCCCGATTTCGTCGACATCAACTTCGGCTGCCCGGTGAAGAAGGTCGTGAAGCGCAACGGCGGCTCGGGGTGCCTGCGCGACCTCGACCTCGTGCAGCAGGTGATCCGGCGCGTGCAGGCGAGCACGCAGCTCCCCGTCACCGTGAAGATCCGCAGCGGATGGAGCGAGGAGATGCGCGACCCGGTGACGATCGCGCTCCGCTGCCAGGATGCCGGTGCGAAGGCGCTCGCGTTGCACCCGCGCACGCGCACGCAGATGTACACCGGGCACGCGCACTGGAACGAGATCGCGGCCGTGAAGGCGGCGCTCGACATCCCGGTGATCGGCAACGGCGACATCAAGTCGGCGCACGACGTGGTGCGCATGCACCGCGAGACGGGGTGCGACGCGATGATGATCGCGCGCGGCTCGTTCGGGCAGCCGTGGATCTTCGACCAGGCACGCGATCTGCTCGACGGTCGCCCGATGCGCCCCGCGCCGCCGGTGCGTGAGCGGTTCGCGATCGCGCTCGATCACGCGCGCATGGCCGACGCGTACGAGCCCGACCGGCGCGGCGCGGCGATCGAGTTCCGCAAGCACCTCGGGTGGTACTGCAAGGGGCTCCCGGGCTCGGCCCGGCTGCGCGAACGGCTGCACCAGGTGACGGCGCTGGCCGAGGTGGAGGACATCTTCGCCGACTACCTGCACGACACGGAGCGCTACGTGGCGGCGGGGCGCGTCGCGACCCCCGATGCGGACGACGCGACGCTGAGCACCGTCGAGGGCTGACGGGGCGCGGTGGGGCGCCGCGTACGCACGGGCGTCGCGGCCACCATGACAGGGACGGGCGATGCGCCCGCGGACTCGACCAGGCGCGGCAAACGCATGGCGGTGCCACCGGTCGCGTGACCGCGTGCCCCGACGGGCGGGTTGCTCGTCTGCAGGTACCCGCTCCCCGTTGGGTGCGGGCCCCACCCGTCGTGTCGTCCCCCGCCGCCGTTCCCACCCGCACGTGCGCGACCGCTCCATCCCTCGCACCTG
>JALOPO010000331.1 GCA_025453855.1 Gemmatimonadaceae bacterium | reverse complement strand
GCGACTGGGCACTCGTGGCGAGCGACACGACCGTCCATGTCGCCGCACGCACCACCCCGGCCAGCGCTCCCATCCCGCTCCGCCGGGCCCCGACCAACTACCTCTTCGATCCGCCTCCCCGCTGAGCGCGTGCGGCGGCGGAGTTCGCGACGCGGGCGCGCATGGGAGGATCCGTGCGTGCCCCTTCTTCATGTGAACTGCTGGGCGCTGCGCGCCGAGTTCCGGAGTTGGGGAGTTCTGGAGAACTCCCGGTGCTGGCACGTCCGGCAGTACTCCCGAACTCCCAAACTCCGGAACTCGGCGCGCAGCGCCCAGCAGTTCACACGAAAAGGGACGCGCACGAATCCTCCCATGCGCGTCCCTTCACATCGCCCGCACTACCGGCTGCCCCTCAGCCCGCCTCTTCCGCGTACAGTCGGTCGATCACGTCGGCGTAGAGCTTGTCCACGACGCGCCGCTTCACCGAGAGCTTGGGCGTGAGCTCGCCACGCTCGATCGTGAACTCGTGCTCCAGCAGCCCGATCTTCTTTGGCGTCTCGTAGCTCGCCAGGCCGGTGAAGCTCTTCCCGACCTCCTTCTGCATCTTCGCCAGCACCAGCGGGTGCGTCAGGAGCGCGGTCCGGTTGTCGGTCGGGATCCCCTTGTAGCCGCACCACTTGGCGACGTTGTCCCAGTTCGGCACGATGAGCATGATCGGGAACTTGCGCTTGTCGCCGATCATCACCGCCTGCGTGACGTACTTGTTCGTCTTGACCGCATTCTCGATCGGCTGCGGCGCCAGGTTCTTGCCGCCGGCGGTGACGATGATGTCCTTCTTGCGGTCGGTGATCTTCAGGAAGCCGTCGGGCGAGAGCTCGCCGATGTCCCCCGTGTGGAACCAGCCGTCGGGGGTGATCGCCTCGCGCGTGGCCGCCTCGTTGTGGTAGTACCCGTGCATCACGTGCGGCCCGCGGGTGAGGATCTCGCCGTCCTCGGCGATCAGCACCTCCACGCCGCCGATGAGCTGCCCCACGGTGCCGATGCGGATTGCGTGCGGGCGGTTGACCGCGATCACCGGCGACGTCTCGGTGAGCCCGTACCCCTCGCAGACGTTGAGCCCGATGGCGATGAAGAACTTGTTGATCGCCGGCGAGAGCGGCGCGCCGCCGCTGACCGCCATGCGCAGGCGCCCGCCGGTGCGCTCGCGCACCTTGCTGAACACCAGCCGGTCGGCGAGCGCGTACTGGAGCCCGAGCAGCCCGCCCGGCGTGCGACCCGCCAGCTTCTCGCCCGCCACCGTGTCGGCCACGCCGATCGCCCAGAAGAAGATCGCGCGCTTGAGCCCCGTGGCCGCGGCACCGTTCTCCATGATGCGCGCGTACATCTTCTCGTAGATGCGCGGCACCGAACAGAGGAGCGTCGGCCGCACCTCGAGCAGGTTGGCCGGCACCGCGTCGATGCTCTCCGCGTAGCAGATGCTCACGCCGGCCGCGAACATCATGTAGTGCCCCGCCATCCGCTCGAAGATGTGGCTGAGCGGGAGGAAGCTGAGGCACGTGTCGTCGCCGCGCGCGCCGAGGATCGGCAGCGATGCCGCGACGTTGCTGAAGATGTTGTCGTGGCTGAGCATCACCCCCTTGGGGAGCCCGGTCGTCCCCGAGGTGTAGATGAGCGTCGCCAAGTCGTCGGGCTGCACCGCGCGCGCCGTCGCTTCCCACGCGGCGGCGCGATCCGGCGTGTCGAGCATGGCGCCCTGCGCGAGCAGCTGCGCGAGCGTGAGGTCCACGCCGGCCGGTGCCGGATCGGCGAAGCTCACCACCGTCCGCACGCCCGGACAGTCGGGGCGGATCTGCGCGATCTTCGCCGCCTGCACCGCATCGCTCACGAAGACGACGCTCGCGCCGCTGTCGTTGAGGATGTGCACCATCTGCTCGGCCGGGAGCGTGGGATAGATCGGCACGTCGGCCATCGCGCTCGTCAGGCAGCCGAAGTCGGCCACGAACCACTCCCACCGGTTCTCCGACAGGATCGCCACGCGATCACCCGCGCGCCCGCCGATCGCCTGCAGACCGAGCGCGGCGCGCCGCACCATCGGCACCAGGTCGCGATGCGACATCGAGTGCCAGCGCCCGTCGCTCTTCCAGCCGAGCGCATTGGGCTTGTCGTGGCGCGCGATGGCGTCGAAGAAGAGCTGCGTGAGCGTGCCGGGCACGGGACGCGGCCCGCCGCTGCCGTGCGCGAGGCCACGCGTCTCGACGGTGCTGCGGGGCGCGGTGGAAACCGCCATGCTGCCTCCATGGCCGGGTGGATGGAACGCGAGGGAGCGCCGACGGCGGCGCCCCCGAGGATAGTGCGCGGACCGGGCGCGTCGGGAGGGGGACGCCCTCCATGTGACCCGCGCACCGCGTTCCGGTTCAGGGGATCGCGCGCACCGGGACGCTGAGGGTGAGCGGACTTCCCGGCACGTCGGCGCCGAGCGCGACCAGCCGCGCCTGCACGACCACACTGTCGCGCCCTGTCGCCCCCTGTCGGGCGAAGGCGCGCAGCCGCACCACGGCCAGGCCACCGCCATCGGCGATCGTGCCCGTGACGCGCCGCCCCGTGGCGCCCACGAGCACCGCCGAGTCGAGTTGCGGCGGCGTGCGCACGACCGTGAAGAGGACGCGGAAGCCGCCGACCGGCACCGTGGTGTCGCCGGCCGCCGGGAGCCGCACGCCGGCGCGCACCGCCGCGCCGCGCAGCGTGGTGTCGCCGGCGTCGTAGAAGATCGAATCGCGCGTCGTGCCGACCGCGGCCAGGCGCGGCACGCCGCGCACCGCGGTGAAGGTCACGAAGCCGGTCTGCACCGGCCCGGCGCGGAACGCGACGCGTGCGCTCGCTGCGGTGTCGCGCGCGATCACCAGCCGCGCCGGCGTGATCGACAGCGCCCGCTGCGCGATGCTGTCGGCGAGCAGCGCGGTGATCGGCGCGTCGGGAATCGTGTCGCCGGCGCCGTTGAAGACGCGCACGCGCACCGCCGTCGGCTGCAGCGTGGCGCCACGCAGCGTGTCGCCCACCACCAGCGCCGTGGCCGGGAGCGAGTCGATGGCAATCGACACGATCTGCTGCGGATCGGTGCTCACCTCGGTGCACGCGAGGAGCACGGCCCCGGCCAGCGCCGCCATCGTCAGCGCGCGCCCCCGCATCAGCGCCCCGACCCGCTCACGCGCACGACGCGCTCACGCGAAGCGCTCCGCGAGCGTCATGGCGAGGTTCACGTAGGCCTGCGCGGCCGCGTCGCCCGGGTCGCGCATCACCACCGGCAGCCCGGCCGCGAACGCCTCGGCCGCCGCGGTGGTGCGCGGCGCCGCGGTGGTGCGCGGGATGATCGTGTCGAGCACCAGGTTGGCCGGCATGTGCTGCCGCACGTAGCCCACCGTGCGCTCGCACGCCGGATTGCCGGCTTGGTACATGGTGAGCAGGATCCCCTCGAGCGCGAGGAGCGCGAGGTCGTCGTTGACCGCCGCCACCTCCTGGATGCCGCGCAGGATCTGCGGCGTCGTCTGCAGCGCGAGCGGCTCGCACTGCAGCGGGACGATCGCGTGCTGGCTCACCGCGAGCGCGGTGCGCACGATCCCGCCGAGGCCCGGCGGCGTGTCGAGAATCACCACCTGGCAGCGTTCGCGCGCCACCTGCACCAGCTCACCGAGGTGCCGCGGGTCCATGGCGCGCTGCACGTAGTCGTCGTGGCTCGCCTCGTCGCTCACGCTCCCCACGAGCAGCGCGCGCAGCCACGGGAGCTGCGTGGGGAGGATCACCTCGCGCAGCGGCACGCCGCCCCGCAGCCAGTCGGCGAAGCCCGCCGTCGCATGGCCGCGGCGCAGCCCCACGCCGTAGCGCACCGCCCCCTGCGGGTCGGTGTCGATGATGAGCGTCTTGAGGCCTCGCCGTGCGAAGGCGGCGGCGAGGTTCACCGCGGTGGTGGTCTTGCCGACGCCGCCCTTCTGGCTCACGACCGCGAGCACGCGGCCGAGCGGCGCGCGTGCGGTCATGCGCCGGCGGTCAGGTCGCGGCCGGCGGGGCGTCCGTGCGTGCCGGTGGCGCGCAGCGGCGTGTCGACAGGTGCCGGCGCATCGGCCAGCGGCATCGGGTGCACCGTCGCCTCGCGCACCGGCGCGTCCGACGGCACCTCCTCGTCGCCGACCGCGGCCAGCGTCTCGCCGCGCAGCAATGCGAGCGTCCCGCGCGCATGCGTGGCCCACTTGCTCTCGCCATCGGTGGCGCCGACGATGCCGAGGAACTGCACGAGGTGCTGCTCGGCCCCGATCGTGTCGCCGCGCTTGAGCAGCAGGTAGGCGAGCCCGTAGTGCGCCCCGTCGAGGCGCGGCTCGACCTCGAGCGCCTTGCGGTAGCTGCGGATCGCCTCCTCCACGCGGTTCGCCTTGGTGAGCGCGATCGCCATGTTCAGCAGCACGCGCGCATCCTCGGGCGCGTAGCGCAGCGCAAGGCGGTAGCTGGTGAGCGCCGCATCCAGGTCGCCCTGCTTCTCCAGCCCGATCCCCTCGGCCAGGTAGTTGGGCCGCTTCTCGATCATGTCGCGCGCGGTGGGCTGGCCACCGAGCAGGCGGGACACGCCTTCGGAGACACGGCGCAGCAGGGACATGAGGCCTCGGACGGCTTCGGGTGGGCGCGATACGGGCGCATGGCGGCGCTCGCTCGTGATTCAGGACAAGGTAGTAACGAAGGCGCGACGCGAGCAATGCGCCGGGACCCTGTACTCGCGGGCATGGGCCCGGGTGCATAGCATGGGCACACGGGCCCGCGAGCCCCGCGCCGTCCCCACCGCCGTCGCCCGCTTCGCCCACCGCCCGCCGCTCGAGGTGTCCCATGGCTCCGCGTCGCTCGCCCGTCGATCCCGCCAAGGGAGTGCTCGAGGTCGACTGGGCGCTCTTCGGTGAACTCTCGCGCGCGCTCGCGCTGAAGGTCGCGCGCGACTTCGATCCCGAAATCGTCGTCGGCATCGCCACTGCCGGCGTGATCCCGGGGGCGACGATCGCCGCGATCCTCGATCGCGCCTTCCACTCGATGCTCGTCTCGCGCCGCTACCGCCCCGAGGCGGGCGTGCGCGAGACCCCCGAGATCTTCGGCCAGGCGCCGCCCGCCGTGCGCGGCCACCGCGTCCTCCTCGTCGACGAGACCTGCGACTCCGGCGACACGATGCGCCTCGCCAAGGCCGCCATCGTCAACAGCGGCGCCGTCGAGGTCCGCACCGCCGTCGGCTTCCGCACCGGCCCCTACGATCCCGACTTCGTCGCCATGGCCACCGAGGCCACGATCGTCCTGCCGTGGGACCGCGAGCTGCTCGTGAACGGGGAGCTGGTCCTCAATCCCGCGTACGCCACGGTGCTCGGCCGCTGAGCGCTCGGCGCCTGGCGACGGCCACGGCGCGCGGCGGCAGAACAGCAGAACAGCCAGTCATCACGGTGGGCACGGTGGACACGGTGTCAACAGATTTTTGGGTCTTCAGACTCCGTAGTGGGTCACAGCTGACCTGGCTGGGGGTCCAAGTCGAGCCCACCACAGTGGAAGTAGATCGCCATCTTGAACGCCGCCCGGTCGCGGTAGCCGCG
>JALOPO010000330.1 GCA_025453855.1 Gemmatimonadaceae bacterium | reverse complement strand
GTGTGCGATGCCGCACTGGATGCGCTGGGCGCGACGTGCGATGCGGTACTCGTCGCCGCCAACGATCCGCAGGCAGCGACGTGGGGACTCGGCCATCCCCAGCGGCGCGACGCGACGCCGGGGCTCGGTGCACTCGGCGCGCTGCGCACCGCGCTGGCGGCGGCCGATGCGCAGGGGGCGGCGCGCGTGCTCGTCATGCCCTGGGACGCGCCCTTCGTGACGCGCGCGCTCGGTGCGGCGCTGCTCGCGCGGCTGCGCGACGATCCGCGCTGCGACGTGGCGGTCCCGGTGCACGACGGGCGCATGGAGCCGCTGGTGAGCGCCTGGCGGCCACGCGCCCTCGCGGCGTGCGACTCGCGCCCGTGGGTGGCGCTGGAGGGCGAGGCGCTTGCCGCCTGCGGCGACCCGGCTCGGCTGTTTGTGAACGTCAACACCGACGACGATCTTGCATGGGCCCGGCAGCAGGTGCGCCCCTGATGCCCGGGCAGCTCCCGCCCGCCCGGACCTCCCCATGCTCCGCAGCCGTCTGGCCCTCCCGCTCCTCGTGCTCGCGACCGCGTGCGGCGGCCCCGCCGCGACGATCGTCACCACGCCGTCCCCCGATGCCGGCACGAACACCGGTGCGCGGCGCAACCGCGCACTGCAGGCGATCGTCGACTCCATCGGCGGCGCCCCGCTCTGGGCGAGCGCGCAGTGGGGCGTGCTGATCGTCGATCCGCAGAGCGGCGACACGCTCGCCGAACGCAACAGCGGCAAGCTCTTCATGCCGGCGTCGAACCAGAAGGTGCTCACCGCCGCGCTCGCGCTGGCGACGATGGAGCCCGACTTCCGCTGGCAGACGACGGTGGCGGCCACGGGAGCCGTGAGCGGCGGCACGCTCAAGGGCGACCTGGTGGTGATCGGGCGCGGTGATCCCACGTGGAGCCAGGCGACCTGGGGCGATGCGGGCGCACCGCTGCGCGCGCTCGCCGACTCGATCGCGGCACGCGGCGTGCGCCGCATCGAGGGGCAGGTGCGGACCGACGGGAGCGCGTTCCCCGGTTCGCCCATCGGCTTCGGCTGGGACTGGGACGACCTGATGCTCCCCTTCGGCGCCGGCGTCGGCGCGCTGCTCTGGAACGACGGTGCGGCCGCGGTGCGCCTGGTCGCGTGCGGCAAGCCGGAGGCGTGCGTGAGCGGCGCCCCGTTCGGCGACGTGCCGCGCATCCGTGGCACGGTGCTGGTGAAGGACGATGCGCCCAGGGGCGGCGATGGCGTGCGCTGGTGGCGCGACTCGTCGCCGCAGTTCACGCTCGTCGTCGACGGCGCCATCGGCCCGAAGGACTCGGTGACGATCGAGTTCGCGCAGCGGCATCCGACCGAGGCGTTCCGCGAGGCGCTCGTCGCCGCACTCGCCGAGCGCGGGGTGACGGTCGACGGCAAGGGCGGTCGCGGCGGCACGCGTCGCACCCTCTTCACCTGGCGCTCGCGCACCACGCTCGGCGGCTCGCTGGCGCACATGCTCAAGGCATCGCAGAACCAGTGGGCCGAGGCGACCTGGCGCACGGTGGCGCTGGAGACGGCCGGGAGCGGCAGCGAGACTGCCGCGCGTGGCGCGAGCGACAAGTGGCTGAAGGGACTGGGTGCAGCGGCGAACCACTACGTGGTGGTCGACGGGAGCGGGCTCTCGCGCCACGGCTACGTGACGCCGGCGCTGATGGTGCGCGTGCTGGCGAGCGTGCGTGCCGGGCCGCGCTGGGCGCTCTTCAAGGAGTCGCTCCCGGTGATGGGCGTCGACGGCACGCTGGCGAGCCGCGGGCGCGGCACCGCGCTCGTGGGGAACGTGCGCGCGAAGACCGGCACCGTCGACAAGGCGCGCAACCTCACCGGCGTGCTGCAGCTCGGCGGCGGGCGCGAGCTCCTCTTCTCGATCCTCGCGAACAACTTCACCGCCACCACTCGCGACGTCGATCGGGCCGCGGAGCTCATCCTCCTGCGTGCGCGGCAGCTGGGGAGCGTGGTGCAGTGACCGCACCCGCCGCGCGCGTGCCGGTCGAGGAGGCGCGGGCGCGGGTGCTCGCCGCGCTCCGCACGCTCGACGCCGAGCTGGTGCCGGTGCGTCGCACGCTGGGGCGCGTGCTGCGCGAGCCGATCGTGGCGCCGTACACGTCGCCGGCGTGGCCGAACAGCGCCATGGACGGCTACGCGGTGCGCAGCGCCGACGTGCGCGCGGCGACACCCGATGCCCCGGTGATCCTGCCGGTGGCCGGCACGATCGCCGCCGGTGGTCGGGCGCCCGATGCGCTCGCGCCGGGCACGGCGTGGCGCATCATGACCGGTGCGCCGATCCCGACGGGTGCCGATGGCGTGATCCGCATCGAGGACACCGACGGTGGCACGACGCAGGTGACGATTCGCGATGCGCGCGATGCCGGTCGCAACGTGCGACCGCGCGGCGAGGACTTCGGGCGCGGCGACCTCCTCCTCGATCGCGGCACGGTGCTCGGCCCCGCGCACGTGGGGCTCCTGGCGGCGTGCGGGCGGCGCGAGGTGCGCGTGGGGCGACCGCCGCGCGTGGCGCTGCTCGCCAGCGGCGACGAGCTGGTGGACATCGATCGCTTCGGTGAGGTGCTCACGGGCGATCGCATCGTGAGCACCAACAGCTACACGCTCGCGGCCGCGATCACCGAGGCCGGTGCGGTGCCGCACGATCTCGGCCTCGTGGCCGACGAGCCGTCGGCGATGCTCGCGCGGCTCGAGGGGGCGCTCGAGGAGCGCGTCGACGCGATCGTGACCAGCGGCGGGATCAGCGTGGGGGCGTTCGACCACACGCGCGACGTGCTCACCCGACTCGGCGCGACGCTCGACGTCTGGCGCGTGCGCATGCGACCGGGCGGGCCGTTCGCGTTCGGGATGGTGCGCGGGATCCCGTGGTTCGGGCTCCCCGGCAATCCGGTCTCGGCGCTGGTCACCTTCGAGCTCTTCGTGCGGCCGGCGCTGCGCTCGCTGCTCGGCGATCCGCGTCCGGTGCCCGCGCCGCTCCGCGCGCAGCTCCGCGACGCGGTGCGCACGCAGGCGCCGCTCACCCACTACCTGCGCGCGGTGGTGGCCCGCGATGGCGACGGCGTGGTGCGGGCGACGCTCACCGGACCGCAGGGCTCGGGCCTGCTCACGAGCATGGCGCGCGCGAACGCGCTGGTGGTCGTGCCGCACGACGTGCAGGAGCTGGCGGCGGGGAGCGAGGTGGATGCACTCCCGCTGGCGGTGCCGGCATGACGACGCCCGCGGCGATCGCGGCGATCGAGGCCGACCTCCACGACCGCCACCGCATCATCACCAGCGAGGTGCAGGTCGCCGCCGGCGAGGTGCTGCGCATCACGCACCCCGCGAACGCCGACGACCTGATCACCGAGGCCGACTACGTGCAGGACGAGCGGCTCCCGTACTGGGCCGACATCTGGCCGAGCGCGGTGGTGCTCGCGCGCTTCCTGCGCGGGCTGCGCGGCGCGGGGCGCACGCTGCTCGAGCTGGGGTGCGGCGCCGGCGTGGTGGCGAGCGCCGCGGCGCGGGCGGGCTTCGCGGTGACGGCCACCGACTACTACGACGACGCCCCCCGCTTCGCGCGCGTGAACGCATGGCACAACGCGCAGGTCGACATCGCCGCGCAGCACGCCGACTGGACCGCGTGGCCCGTCGAGCTCACCGATTTCGATCTCGTCGTCGCGAGCGACGTGCTCTACGAGATGCGCTACGCCGACCTCGTGGCACGCACGCTCGCCAC
>JALOPO010000329.1 GCA_025453855.1 Gemmatimonadaceae bacterium | reverse complement strand
CGCCGACAGGGAGGGCGCGACGCCCCGTGCGGTCTCGCGTGGCCCGGTGATCATCGACAGGCGCACACCGCGCGCGGCGTTTCCCGCACGCGCGTTCTGTGCATTCGCCGACTGGTGAGACGCTCCGGCGTGGTGCACGCTCCAGTGCATCGTCCACTCGGAGCCGGCCCTGTCGCGATCGACCGCCTATTTCACGCGCCTGCACGCCCGCCAGGCCTCCGTGGTCGACTACGGACCGACGGCCGATGCGGCGGCGCTGCTCGCCCGCTACGACCGCCCGGGGCCGCGCTACACGAGCTATCCGCCGGCGAACCTCTGGCGTGACGACATCGGCGCCGCCGACCTGCAGCGCGCCCTGCAGCGGGTGGGGCGCAGCGGCGAACCGCTCGCGCTCTACGCGCACTTCCCGTTCTGCGCGCGCAAGTGCCTCTACTGCGGATGCAACGCCACGGTCACGCGCCAGGCGCGCGTCGTCGACGAGTACCTCGACGACCTCGAGCGCGAGCTCGACCTGGTGGTGGCGGCGCTCGGCACGCGCGCGCCGGCGGTGCAGCTGCACTGGGGCGGCGGGACGCCGAACTTCCTCGACGATGCGCAGCTGGCCCGCGCGGCCGCGCTCTACCGCGACCGCTTCGCCTTCACCGCCGACGCCGAGTGGAGCGTGGAGTGCGACCCGCGGCTGGTGACGCCGTCGCAGCTCACCACGCTCCGTGCGGCGGGCTTCCGGCGTCTCAGCTACGGCGTGCAGGATCTCGATGGCGACGTGCAGGTGGCGATCGGGCGCCCGCAGGACGAGGCGCTGGTGCGGCGCACCGTGGCCGAGGCGCGCGCCGCCGGCTTCGAGGGGCTCAACCTCGACCTGATGTACGGCCTGCCGCTGCAGACCCCGGAGACCTTCGCGCGCACGCTCGACGCGGCAATCGACATGCGCCCCGAACGGCTCGCCGTCTTCGGCTACGCGCACGTGCC
Source organism: Gemmatimonadaceae bacterium (assembly GCA_025453855.1). Taxonomy (GTDB): domain Bacteria; phylum Gemmatimonadota; class Gemmatimonadetes; order Gemmatimonadales; family Gemmatimonadaceae; genus JALOPO01. The sequence continues at coordinate 2,446 of JALOPO010000329.1, read as the reverse complement.
GTGGCTCAAGGTGCATCAGGCGCGGATCGACGCCGCCACGCTCCCCGACGGGCCCGCGCGCTTCGTGCTCTGGCGGCTGGCGGTGGAGCGACTCACCGCCGCCGGCTACCGCTGGCTCGGCCTCGACCACTTCGCGGTCGCCGACGATCCGCTCACGCGCGCCTTCGAGGGCGGCACGCTGCACCGGAACTTCATGGGTTACACGACGATGCCCGCCAGTCACCTGGTCGGCACCGGGTGCAGCGCGATCAGCGACGTGGACGGCCTCTACGCGCAGGGCGAACCGAAGCTCGGCGCGTGGCGCACGCGGGTGCGCGACGGTGCACTCCCCGTCGTGCGCGGCTGGCGCCTGGGCGACGACGAGCGTGCGCGCCGGGCCGCGATCATGCGGCTCATGTGCGAGCTCGCGCTCCCGGTGACCGCGCTGGGCGACGACGCCGACACGGTCCGCAGCCGCCTCGTGCCGCTCGCCGACGACGGCCTCGTGACGCTCGACGAGGGGACGATCCGCGTGACGACGCTCGGTCGCTGGTTCCTGCGCAACGTCTGCATGGCACTCGACGCGCTGCTGCCGGCGCGCGACGCGGTTCAGCCCTGGTCGCGGACCGTCTGAATGCCGACGCGCACCCGCCCCCCGCTCACCGCCTTCACCCCCGGCGCACCAACCGCGCCGGCGGCGGCGCACGCACCGGCGCGCATCGGCCCGAACGCGATCATCCAGACCTACCATGCCCTGGTCGCGCACGGCGACGCGGCGCTGGCCGCCGAGGTGCTGCACGACGCCACGCGCCGCACGCCCGACACGCTCCCCGGGGCGATGGTCGACGAGCGCGAGGCGGTGGCGATGGTGCACCGCGTGCGCCAGGTGCTCGACGACGACGACGCCGCGGCGGTGCTCCGCGACGCGGGGGTACGCACGGCACGCTACCTGCTCGCCAACCGGATCCCGCGCCTCGCACAGGGAGTCATGCGCTGGTCCCCCGCCCCGCTCGCCTTCCGCCTGCTCGCCGGCGCCATGGCCCGGCACGCGTGGACCTTCGCCGGGAGCGGGCGCTTCGAGTGGGTCACGGAGCCGCGCACCATGCTCCGCATCCACGACTGCCCCATGTGCCGCGACGTGCGCACCTCGCGCCCGCTCTGCGACTACTACGCGGCCACCTTCGACACCCTCGTCCGCACGCTCGTGTCGCACGAGCTCGGGGTGCGCGAGGTGCGCTGCCGCGCGATGGGCGACGCGTGCTGCGAATTCGCGGTGATGTCCCGCGACGCGCACCGCGTCACGAGCCCGTGACGACGCTCCCCTGAGCGCGGCCGGCGCGCGAGCTTGCGGCATGCGCCGCTCGCTCCTCGCCCTCGCCTTCCTTCCCGTCGCCGCGCCGGGCAGCACCGCCCTCGACGCGCCGACCCGCGCCCCGCTCCCGGTGGTCATCGCGCATCGCGGCGCGAGCGGGCATCGCCCCGAGCACACGCTCGCCGCCTACGAACTCGCGGTGCGCATGGGCGCCGACTACATCGAGCCCGATCTCGTGAGCACGCGCGACGGCGCGCTGGTCTGTCGCCACGAGAACGAGATCGGCGGCACGACCGACGTCGCGACGCGCTTCCCCGATCGCCGCCGCCGCGCGGTGATCGACGGCGACACGATCAGCGGCTGGTTCACCGAGGACTTCACGCTCGCCGAGCTCCGCACGCTGCGCGCACGCGAGCGACTCGAGCAGCGCAGCCACGCGTGGGATGGACAGTTCGCGATCCCGACCTTCGACGAGGTGCTCGCGCTCGCGGCTCGCCTCGGTCGCGAACGCGGGCGCCCGGTGGGGGTCTATCCCGAGACCAAGCATCCGTCGCACTTCCGTCGCATCGGCCTGCCGCTCGAGCCGCCGCTGCTCGCGTCGCTGCGGCGTGCCGGACTCGACCGACGCGATGCGCCGGTCTTCATCCAGAGCTTCGAGCGCACCAACCTCGTCGCGCTCCGCGCGCGGACGCGCGTGCGGCTCGTGCAGCTCGTGGTGGGGGGTGGCACCCCGCCCGGCGACACCGTGGGGTATGCGTCGATGCGCACGCCCGCGGGGCTGCGGGCGATGCGCCGCTATGCCGATGCGATCGGTGCCGAGAAGCGGCTCGTGCTCCCCAGCGACAGCGGGGCGGCGCCGACCACGCTGGTGGCGGACGCGCATGCCGCCGGGCTGCTCGTGCACGTCTGGACGCTGCGCAGCGACTCGGCCTTCCTCCCCGCGCGCTGGCGCGGCGATCCGGCGGCCGAGGTGCGCGCGTTCGCGGCGGCCGGCGTCGACGGGGTGTTCACCGACTTCCCCGACGCCGCCGTGCAGGGGCTCGGCCGCGAGACGCGACCGCGACGCTGAAGCCGCCGCGCATCGGTCGATCGCCGGTCGGAGGCGAAGGACACTTCAGCTGTTTGCGGGGCGGCCGATACTCGCCGGGGATGTCC
>JALOPO010000328.1 GCA_025453855.1 Gemmatimonadaceae bacterium | reverse complement strand
CGTGATGATCGCCTGCACGATGGTTGCTCACATCAGGACCCGCTCACCGGGCACGACACGCCGCACCTGATCACCACCGTGCCCACCGTGCCCACCGTGATGAGTCGCTGTCTCCTGCAGTCGACCTGCACTGCCCTGCCGTTCCCTGCGGTTGCCAGGCGGTGCAACAGCACCCGGACACGTCAGTTGTCGATCCCCGGCACCGCCGAGGCGGCGGCGGACGAAGGCGTGGACGCGCGGCGGAGGTCCCCTCGGCCACGAGGTTCGTGCCGATGAGCACGAGGAACGAGAGCGCGAGCATCTTGATCGTCGGGTGCCGTTCCACGAAGGTGCCGATCGGGCCGGCCGCGACGAGCATGATGATGAGCGCGATCACGTTGGCGGCGATCATCAGCCGCACGTCGTTCACCATCCCGACCGCGGTCACCACCGAGTCGATGGAGAAGACGATGTCGATGAGCATGATCTGGATGACCACGCTCACCAGCGTCCCGCCCGCGCGCCGCGCGGCGGCATCGGCCTCGGCGTCGCCGGCCTCCTCGAACTTGTGATGGATCTCGCGCGTCGCCTTGAAGATCAGGAAGAGCCCGCCCGCGAGCAGGATCAGGTCGCGCCCGGTGAGGCCGCGCCCGGCCACGGTGAACAGCGGACGCGAGAGCGACATGATCCACGAGATGCTCAGCAGCAGCAGGATGCGCGTGACGAAGGCGCCCGCCAGCCCCAGCGTGCGTGCCCGCGGCTGCTCGGCGAGCGGGAGCCGCGACGCGAGGACTGAGATGAAGATGATGTTGTCGATGCCGAGGACGATCTCGAGCACCGAGAGCGTCGCGAGACCGACGAGGGCGTCGGGCGAGAGCAGCCAGTCCATCGCGTGGAATGCGTGAGGGGGCGAACGCGCACGCGGCGCCGCCGGTGAGGCGACGCCGCGTGGCGGAAGGTAATGGGCCCGGTCGGCGCCCCGATCGGGGACGGGCCCGGTGCGGCGACCGGGCGGCGGCAGCGCGCCGCCACCGGTCCCGCGCGGATCACCGCGCGTCGGTCACTACTGCCGGCAGGGGCCGTTGGGGTCGAGCTTCGGCTTGTCGACGATCGGTCGCGGCCCGTTCGCCACGCCCATCACCACGTCGCGGATGAAGTTCGTGATCGTGGCGTAGTGCGGATAGTCGATGTACTGCGGCTCGTCGGTCACCTGGTGGTAGTCGCCGTGCGAGCCGGTGAAGAAGAAGGCCACCGGGATTCCCCACCGCGCGTAGTGATAGTGGTCGCTGCGGCAGTAGAAGTTCTCGGGATGGCCGTTCGCGTCGAAGGCGTAGTCGAGCGCGATCGGCTGCTTGCGGCGCGCATTGAGCGTGTCGATCATGTCGCCGAGCATCGTCGAGAGGCGACGCGAGCCGAGCAGCCCCACGTAGTTCGGGCCCCCGAGGCGCTTCACGTCCACCGCGTCACCGCGCCCGATCATGTCGATGTTGACCTGCGCGACGACCGAGTCGCGTCCCACCGGCATGTGCTCGCTGATCCACTCGGCGCCGAGCAGCCCCTTCTCCTCGCCCGTGTGCCAGACGAAGAGGATCGAGCGCTTCGGCTTCTGCGGGGCGCGCGCGAGGTTCTCGGCGATCTCGAGCACCGCCATCGACCCCGAGCCGTCGTCGTCGGCACCGTTGCTGATGCTGTCCGGGCGCGCCGGGCGCAGGCGGCGCAGCGAATCGACGTTCGGGCGCACCGTCGCACGCCCGGCCGCATCGAGCGGCGGCAGCCCCGCGTAGGCGCCGGCCTTCCACCACGCCTCGCGGTTGTAGGCCTTGAGCGAGTCGTGATCGACCGGCGCACGATTGAAGCCCACGTGGTCGCTGTGTCCACCCACCGCGACGTACTCCGCACGCAGCACCGGGTCGCTCCCCGGGAGGAGCGCGACGAGGTTGTACGACGGTGCGGGCGCCTCCGCGTACGCGAGCGTGGTGGCGAAGGTGCGACCGGCCTGGCCGACGGTCAGCGAGTCGATGCGCGTCCCGAACAGCGCGCTCACACCCTTCGGCGAGAGGACGAGCAGCGCCGGTGACTCCCCGCCCCCCGCGTCCGGCCTCTCCGGGAGCGCGACCTGCGGCTGCCGGAAGAACTCCATGAAGCGCGGCGGGATCGGCGTGCCGAGCACGAATGCGATGGCGGCGGCGGTACGGAGCGGCGACTGGGCAAGGCGCGGGAGGCGCAGCCCACCCGGCGACTTCACGACCGCCAGCCGACCGGCGATGACCGAGTCGGGGAGCTTCGCCGCCTCGTCGAACGTCCCCACGTAGACGGCGCTCGCACCATCCGCGCGACGCGGCACGCCGCCACGCGGCGGGACCGGCACCACGTCGACCCAGGCGTCGAGCGGCTGGCCACCGGCGCTGGCGGTGAAGTCGCCGCTCCAGCCACGCCGGACGAGCGGGACGAGCTGCCGGAAGCTCCCGCTGTCGCCGAGGGGCTTGAGGCCGAGCCGCTTGAGCTCTCCCTCGATGTAGCGGAGGCCGCGTTCGTGGCCGGGCGTCGAGGTCTCTCGCCCCTGCATCGAGTCGTCGGCGAAGATGTAGAGCCGCGTCATGAGGTCGCCGGCGGTGATCGCCGCCCCGGTGGCCCTGGGCGCGTGCGTGCGCGGGAGCTCGGCCCGCGGCACCGGCATCGGGTCGGCATTCGGCAGCAGCGGGGCGCCGACTGCGGCGGGCGCCTGTGCGAGGAGCCCCAGCGGCGCGAGCGACGCCAGGGCAAGTGTGCGGAGGGAGGTCACCGGATGGCGGCGGTAGGCGGAACGGGTCGACGTGCGCGGACCCGGGAGAACGGCGAGGCGGCGGACGACACAACGTTACACGCCGGGCGCGTGACGGTCGCGTGTGGTCGTGCCCGGTCGCGACCCATACCCGGCACGGACGGAACCGTTGCACGCGAGCAACGCTCACGCCCGCACCTTGACGGATGGGCTCGACACTGGGCACGGCGGCGACTCACCCGACGTGCGTGCTGCACTCGATCTCCCCTCGTGGACTGTCGCACTGTCCCAAGGTACAGTCACCGGCACGCCGCTTGCCGGCCACGACCGTGACCGTCGTTCCTGCCCACGCTCGAGGAGGCCCTCCCCATGCGGCTCCGTACGCTCGCTCCCGCTGTCGCGCTCGCCCTCACCGCCGGCCTGGCCGTTCCCGCCGCCGCGCAGCGGGTGATCGACCAGAACCAGCCGAGCTTCCTTCCCAACGCCACGCTGACCGACATCACGAACTCCTTCGTCGCGCAGACCTTCCGCACGAACGCGCCGAACATCAGCGGCGTGGGCGTGCTGCTGGGGGGCTTCGGCCCCAACTTCTCGCGCCTCAGCGTCTGGAGCGGGCGCCCGGGCGCGAACGGGTCGCAGCGCCTCGCGACGGTGAACAATCTCCTCCAGTTCCCCGGCCCCGACTTCACGAACCAGTGGTCGGAGCTCTTCTTCGATCCGATCGCGACGGTGCCGGGCCAGGAGTACTGGCTGGTGGTCTCGGGCAACTTCGGCATTCCCTTCGTGCGCTACCAGGCCAACGCCTACGCGAACGGGAACGCCTGGTTCGGCGGCGGCAGCGAGCTGAGTGAGTACACCGCGTTCACCCCTGGCGACCTCGCGTTCCGCACCTACACGAACGTCGTCCCCGAGCCGTCCACCTACGC
>JALOPO010000327.1 GCA_025453855.1 Gemmatimonadaceae bacterium | reverse complement strand
GCGATCACGGGGCGCTTCATGGCCGAGCGCCGGCTGGCGGCGGGGGTGCACACGATGGACGAGGCGATGCCGGCCGACGAGTACATCGCGGCGCTGGCGGCGCGCGGGATCCGCATCCGCACCACGTCGCTCGATGGGCACGGCGCGCACGCGGCGTGAGCGACGCAGGGACATGCGCGGATGACGGGCGGGCGCGAGCGCGTGCCGTGGAGCATGTGGGCGCGCCTCATGACGGCGGCGATCATCGCCGCCCTGTCGACGGGGTGCCGTCCTGCGGCACCAGACCAGCGGGAGGGGAGCGTGACCCGTGAACCGAACATCGTGGCGCACGTGGAGCTGCCGGTGCGCGACATCGACCGCGCGGTGCGCTTCTACGGCGCGGTCTTCGGGGTGACGCTGTCGCGCGTCACCGTCGATGGCTATCCGATGGCGTTCTTCCCGCAGCACGAGGGCGATGGTGCGTCGCTGGCTCTCGTGCAGGGCGACGTCTACGTACCGGCGAAAACCGGGCCCATCGTCTACCTGCGCGTGGCGAGCATCGCGGCCACGATCGCGCGGGCGCGCACGCTCGGCGTGGCGGTGCTGTACGAGCCCAAGGCGGTGTCGCCCGGGCTGACGGTCGCCGAGATCGAGGACAGCGAGGGGAACCGCATCGCGCTGCACGAGGTGCATTCGGCGCCGCGCGCCGGCCGGCAGACGAGCGGCGTCACGAAGAGCGAGACGGTGACGCCGATGCTCATCACGATGCCGAAGGCGCGCAGCGCCGGCGTGCCGCTCAGCGCGAGGAGGCCGAGCGAGAGGATCGTGCTCGCGCCGGCGAGGCCGACCGCGAACCAGACGTCGTCGTCGCGGTGGCCGGCGTCCTCGGTGCTGAAGATGGCGAAGTCGATGCCGATGCCGAAGACGAGGAAGAGCGCGAGCACGTGGAAGACCTGCAGCGGCTCGCCCGCGAGGCCGAGCGCACCGAGTGCCGTGAGCGAGGCGATCACGCTCGGCGCGACGAGGCGCCAGCCGCGGCGGCCGACGCGCCAGCAGAGGAGGAGCGTCACCAGCGCATAGCTCGCCAGCAGCACCAGCGACATGCGAGCGCGGTAGTCGCCGAGGAGCGTGGAGATCGCGCGCGCTTCGTCGACCCATCGCACGCCGTCGAGGCCGCGGGCGGCGGCGGCGATCGTGGCGAGCGCGTCGTCGCGCGGCTCGACGAGGGTGATCACGCTCGCGTGCTCGTCGCCCATGCGGCCGAGCCAGAGGGTGCGCAGGGGCGCCGGGATCGCCTCGCGCACCACCACCTCCGGCTCGTAGCCGAAAGTGTTGCGCGAGGGCCTGCCGTCCGGTGGGTACGGTGCGTCCGCCGCCCACCGGCGCATCGCGAGTCGGCGACCCCACCCGCGGCCTTCGCCGATCGCGAGACCGAGGGCGTCGAGCCCGCCGCCGTCACCACGCAGCCGGTGCAGCACGAGCCGGCGATCCGCCTCGTAGCGCTCCCGCGACGGCACCCACGCCGACACCGCCTGGTAGCCGCGCAACGCACCGGTGGTCACGAGCGAGTCGAGCCGCTCGCGCAGCCGCTCCTCGCGCGCGAGCACGTCGTCCGTGCTCGCGCCGCGCACGACGAAGAACTGCCCCGGGACCGGCAGGCGGAGGATGCGCGCCGCCTCCACCTGCTCGGCGATCACGTCGCCGGGGAGCGTCTGCAGGCGGCGGATGTCGTCGTCGCTGCGGAGCCGCGCGAGCCCCGCCACGAGCGCGAGCGCCGCGCCCGCGAGCACGACGCGTGCGAGTCCCGCGCCGGCGCGTGCGCGCCACCAGCTGCGCAGCGCGTCGAAGCGCGCGATCGCGCGCGGGTTGCCGACCTGTGGCCCGTCGAGCGCGGGAAACCAGAGCACGACGGTGAGCCACGCCGCCGCGAGCCCCACCACGCTGAAGAGCGCGATCTGCCGCAATCCGGGGAACGGCCCGCTGGCGAGCGCCGCGAACGAGACGATCGTCGTGCCGAGCGCCAGCGAGAGCCCGTGCAGCGAGGCGACGATGGTGCGATGCACGCCGCGCGCATGGCGATCGCTGATCCCGAGCACGTGCGTCCCGTAGTCCTCGGCCACGCCGAGGAGCGAGGCGCCGAAGACGAGCGTGAGGAGGTGGACGCGCTCGTAGACGAGCGCCGTGACCGCCATCGCGACCACCGTCCCCACCGCGAGCGACACCGCGACGAGCGTGATCGGCCGCCACGAGCGGAAGGTGAGCCACATCACGAGCGCGATGCCGAGCAGCGAGCCGATGCCGATGGTGTTGAACTCGCCGCTCGCCTGCGCCGAGGCGGCCGCCGCCGGGAAGACGAACCCCGCCTGCACGACGTGCACGTCCGGCGCGACGCGCCGCGCGGCCGCACGCGCCGCCGCCAGGCGCGGGATGACGCGCTGCTGCACGCCGAACGAGAAGGCCGACGCGGTGAGCTCGTTCGCGATCACGACGTAGCTCGAGTCGCCGCGATCGACGCGCAGCACGCCGTCGTACGGACGCACGGGCGTGGATGACGCGCGCGCGAGCCACCAGCGCTGGAAGAAGCCGAACGGGTCGTCGCTCCACGCGCCGATGCGCGCGCCGGCCATGGGGCTCGCCAGCTCACGCAGCCCGAGCTGCACGAGCGCAGCCGTCGGGGCGCCGCCGAGGCGCGCGCGGTCGTCGGACGTCAGGAGTCCGTCGCGATACCACCGCCAGAACGGCGATGCGCGCGGATCGCCCGCCTCGGCGAGCGACGGTTCGGGGCGGAGGTCGTCGCGCGCCGAGTCGAGCACCGCCACGTAGGCATCGGCGGCGCGACGCGCGATGGTCCAGTCCCGCGCCCCCACGAGCGCGACGACGTCCTGCCGGTTCGCCGCGGCCATGCGGTCGATGGCGTGCTGCGCGACGGGATCCTGCGCGTCGCGGGGGAGGAGCGCGAGGAGGTCGGTGTCGAAGCCGCGGCGCTGCACGCCCCACACCACCGCACACCACGTCGCCGCGGCGACGACGAGCGCGAGCCAGAGCGCACCGGCGACGCGCCAGCGCCGCCGGAGCGATGCCTCAGCGGGGAGCGCCACGCGCGGCGCGTGCGCCGAGGAGCCGTGCCTCGTCGGGGCGGAGCGCCTCGAGCCCGGTCGTCACGCCGGTGAAGGCGAGTTCGGTGCGATCGCCCGACGCCTCGCTCACGTCGACCGCGCGCACCAGCGAATCGCCGCGCAGCGCGATGCTCCCCACCACCTGGCGGAGCGCGGCGTCGCGCGGGACGAGCGTCGCGCGCCAGCGCCCGGCGTCGAGCGTGGCGTCGATGGTGAAGGTGCGGCGCAGCTTCGCGAAGTCGCCGCCGACCATCGCCAGCAGGAGGTCGGTGACGACGCCGATCGAGGGCTCGTCGCGCGCGGTGAGGCGGCGCGCGACCCGCCCGTCCTGCCACTCCACGATCTCGCCGCGCTGCACGTGCAGTCGGCCGGGAAAGGGCGTCACCGTCGTCCAGACGAGCCCCTGCCCCGCGACCAGGCAGAAGCGCCCGGTGCTCGCGACCGGGCGCGTGAGCCCCACCAGCCGCTTGGCCTGCGCGAAGTCGCCGCAGGCCGCGGTCGGCGTCGCGAGCTGCGTCTCGATGCGCGCCGTGACGTCGGGCGCCTGCGCGTCGAGCGGCATCGCGCACGCCATCGCACCGAGCGTGATCATCGACAGCCCGCGCCTCACCACGGGTACGGCACTCCCAGCTTCTCGAACAGGACGGGCGGCGACTGCAGGCACATGAGCTTCGACTCGAGCGAGACGGCGACCTGCTGCGTGCGCCCCTTCGTGAGGCGCTTGCCGGTGCGCGCGTCGCGGATGCGGTAGTCGATCGTGAGGCGGTGCTCCCACTCCACGATCGTCGCCGCGACGACGACGCGCTGCGCGAGCACGATCGCGTCGAGGTAGCGGATGTGCATGTCGATCACCGGCCAGGCGTAGCCGCTCGCCTGCATCGCCTGGTAGCCGTAGCCGATGCGATCGAGCACCGCGCAGCGCCCGTGCTGCCCGTGCTCGAAGAAGCGGGCGTAGTTGCCGTGCCAGACGACGTTCATGGGGTCGATGTCGTAGAACTGCGCCTCGACCTCGACCTCCGCGCTCCACGTCGGCGCCGCGGCGCCGGCGCCCTGCACCGCCTCACCCATGAACCGGGAGCTCCGCGCGCTGGATGCGCGCCACGAGCGTGCGCAGCTCGCCGTCGAGCGCGCGATCCTCGTCGATGAACGGCGACGTGGCGGCCACGGCATCGAGGAAGGGGCGGAGCTGCTCGGGGGGCGGGCCGCCGCCGACGCGCTCGCGCAGCACGACGCCCTGCGCCACCGCGATGCAGTGGCTCGCCGCCACCTGCTCCACGAGCTGCAGCACGCGCAGGCAGTCGCGGGCCGCGATC
>JALOPO010000017.1 GCA_025453855.1 Gemmatimonadaceae bacterium | reverse complement strand
GCGGCATCCTCGTGGAGATCAGCGCGGTCGCGCACCGGCCCGGCTGAGCGGGCGGCAGCGGTGGGTGCGCGTGGGCGGGGGCGCATCCGACTTTTCTTTATTGAACTAATGGGCGCTGCGCGCCGAGTTCCGGAGTTTCGGAGTTCGGGAGAACGGCAGGACCACTGCGGTGCCCCGCAGTCCTCCAGAACTCCCCAACTCCGGAACTCGGCGCGCAGCGCCCAGCAGTTCAGCAAATGAAGCGAGCAATCGCCACGATGCCCCCGGCCCCACGCGCGACGGGCGAATCCCGGAGGCCCTGTTAGTTGACCCCGTGTTCCAGCGCGGTGCGTCATCTGCATTGCTGGACCGGCGACCGGCACACCTCCCCGTGGAGGCCCCGGCCGCGAACCACCCACTCGGAGCGCCCATGCCCCGCACGTTCCCTCTCCGCCATCTCGCGACGCTCGGCCTCGCCGCGCTCGCGCTCGGCGCGTGCAACAACAAGCGCGTCAGCCGCATCGACCCGTCGAGCGTCACCGATCTCTCGGGGCGCTGGAACGACGTCGACTCGCGCCTCGTCGCCAACGACCTCATCGAGCAGTCGCTCACCGGCGGGTGGCTCTCGCGCTACGGCGCGGCACGTGGCGGCCAGTCACCGGCGGTGATCGTCGGGAGCTTCCGCAATCGCACGCTCGAGCACGTGCCGATCGGGACCTTCGTCAAGGATCTCGAGCGCGCCTACGTGAACTCGGGACGGGTGCGCGTCGTCGCCAGCCGCGACGAGCGGAGCGAGGTGCGCGACGAGCGCCAGGACCAGCAGGAGAACGCCGTCGCCGACTCGCGTGCCAAGCTCGGTCGCGAACTCGGCGCCGCCTACATGCTGCAAGGCGACGTGCAGGCGATCGAGGACCAGGAAGGGCGCGAGAAGGTCGTCTTCTACCAGGTGGATGCCTTCCTCGTCGACCTGGAGAGCAACCAGAAGGTCTGGATCGGCCAGAAGAAGATCAAGAAGCTCATCGACCGCCGCCGTGTCGGCTGGGACTGAGGATCGAACCATGACGCGCTCACGCTCCACCACGTCGTTCGCGCTCGCCGCCCTCGCGCTGGTCGCGTGCAACGGCCCGCGCCGCATCCACGAACGTCCCATCCTGGTCAACGGCGATCGCGTGCCGAGCGCCGATCGCATCGTGCAACAGGCCAATGCGGCCGGCACGCGCGAGCAGCAGCAGCTCGTGCGCGCCCGCGATTCGGTCTACGCACGCGCCGTCGGCAGCTGCCAGGGCGAGATCTGCGCCTACATCACGAAGGGTGAGATCGCGATCGGCATGACGCCGGCGCAGGTGATGGCGGCCACGCGCACCTCACCGCAGGCGTGGACGTGGCGCGAGAGCGGCGATGCCGGCGTGCTCGTGCCGCGCGCCGCCGACATCGCGCCGCGCGACGCGAACGGCGAGGTCGTGATGGTCCAGTTCCGCGACGAGCGCGCTGCCTCGATGAGCTTCCGCGAGACGCAGGGGATCCGCGTCGTCAGCTCGGCGCTCGACACGGTGGGCGAGGAGCGCATGCTCGCCGCGGCGGAGGCGCTGATCCGCGAGGGCGACCAGTTCCTCGCCGCCGGCGACCGGGTCCGTGCGCTCGACCGCTTCGATCGCGCGAGCGCGCTCAAGCCCGAGGATCCGCATCTCCAGTACCGCATCGCGACGCTGCTCGACCTGCAGTTCAACCGCCCCATGGAGGCGATGGTGCGCTACCAGCGCTTCCTCACCTCGCAGGAGATCCAGCTGATCCAGGCGCGCGGCACCGCGAACGCGCAGCTCGCCGATGCGATCGCCCGCGCCCAGCAGCGCCTGATCGTGATCGAGCGCGCCGGGGGCGTGGCGCAGCAGCCCGCGCCCGCCCCCGCGGCCACGCCCGCGCCCGCGCCGCCGCCACCCACCAGCGCGCCGGCCGCGACGCCGATGACGGTCGAGGTGAAGGTCACGCCCACGCAGCCCACCGCGCCCGCGACACCGGCCGCGCCCGCGCCGCCCGCACCGCGTCCCGACACCATCCCGCCGCTCCACTGACGGCGTGCACCACGGTGGCGAGGCCTCGCTGCCTCGTCACCCGCTCGCGACGCACCTGTCGTTCGTCATCGCGCACGTATCCGCCCGCCGGAGACTCCCCACCGTGTGGCGCTCCCTCCGCCTGCTCCTCGCCTCGCTCCCCCTGGCCGCCTGCGCGACCATGGGGGCCACGGCGCGCAGCTACGTCACCACGAGCGACGGCCTGCTCATGGACGACGCGCGCGTGCGGCAGCTGCTCGCGGCCGAGCGTCCGCTGCAGGCGCTCACCGCGGTGCGGGACCGCCACTCGCACCTGAGTCCCGACGACCAGCTGCTGCGCACGCTCTACGAGGCGACGGCGGCGCGCTACGCGGGGCAGCCGCGCGAGGCGGGGCAGCTCTTCGACAAGGCCTTCGCGCTGAGCGAGGATCGCTTCACCAAGAGCGTCACGCGCACCGCCACCGCGCTGCTCACCAACGATCTCGCGCTCCCGTACACGGCCGGCTGGAGCGAGCGGCTGCTCATCCACTACAACGCGATGCTCGCCTGGAGCGCGGCCGGTGATCGGGACGCGGCGGCGGTCGAGGCGCGGCGCCTGGTGGCGCTCCTCGGGCGCATCGCGCCGCCGGAGCCGGGCGAGCGTCCCGTGCGCGCGATGCTGCACGCGATCGCGGGTGCCGCCTTCGCCGCGGCGGGCGAGCCGCAGGACGCACTGGTCGCCTATCGCAATGCCGCGTCCCTCGGTGCGCCGGTGGACACCGTGGCGACCGCGGTTCCCGCCGACAGCGGCGACGTGCTGGTGGCCGTGGAGCGCGGCTTCGTGGCGCACAAGGTCGCGGTCGGGCTCACGCTCCCGATCTTCAGCAACGAGTCGCCGCAGGATTGGGACGGGCGCTTCGGCGCGCGGGCGGTGAGCGATCGCCTCCTCCTCGACTTCGGCTCGCTGCGCAACGGCGGCATCTGGTGGGACGACGTGCCGTCGTGGCGCTTCGGCGGCAATCGCCTCTGGATCGGGAGCAATCGCGTCTCGTACGTGCTCGACATGAGCTGGCCCGTGATGCGCCGCGCGCGGCCGCTCCCGCTCGTCGCGCCCCGTGTCGATGCCACCAACGCGACCGGCGCCGCGCTCGTCACCGCGGACATCAGCGAGGCACTGGCCGGCGACTACCGGCGCGACCGCGGGGCGATCATGTCGCGCACGCTCGCCCGCGCGGCCGCGAAGTACGTCGCCACCGAGGCGGCCGAGGCGGCCGCGAAGTCGGCGGCCAAGCCGCGCAAGAAAGGGAAGAAGGGCGACGACGATGATCTCGGATGGCGCGTGTTCGCCGGCGTCGTGGGGGCGCTCGCGAACGGCGCGGCCATGTACCTCGAGCGCGCCGACACGCGCGCCTGGTCGCTGCTGCCGGGGCAGGTGACGCTCGTGCGCGTGCGCATGCCTGCCGGCACGCACGACGTCCGCGTGCGTGTCGGCGATGCCGTCGCGGTCGCGCCCGCCGTGCCGGTGGCCGCCGGTCGCACCACGCTCGCGAGCGTGCGCATCTGGCGCGAGCGCGCCGGCGACGCGCTGCTCACCGGCGGGGCGGTGGTGGGCCGGCCCGCCGTGGTGACCGACGCGCCCTGACTCGTCGGTCGGGCGCCTCGGGGAACGCCGCACACCGCGTGCGCCGCACCCTTTCGCGCCTCGGTAGCTTGCGCGACGTGGCCCGGACGCGGCAGGCGAGCCGGGCGTGGGACCACCAATCTGGCGGAGCAGCGATGGCGACCACCGTGACCGGCGGTGTGCACATCCTCGGACCGCAGGACGACGCCAGTGCGCGCGTCCTGTCGCCCGAGGCCCTCGGCTTCCTCGAACTGCTGCATCGCGAGTTCGCCCCGCGGCGTGCGGCGCTGCTCGCCGCCCGCGCTGCGCGCCGACACCGCGCACATCCGTGACGATGCCTCGTGGCGCGTGGCCCCGGCCGGCCCCGGCCTCGACGATCGTCGCGTCGAGATCACCGGTCCCGTCGAGCGCAAGATGATGATCAACGCGCTCAACTCGGGGGCGAAGGTCTTCATGGCCGACTTCGAGGACGCGAACTCCCCGACCTGGCGCAACGTGGTCGATGGCCAGGTGAACTGCATGGATGCGGTGCGACGCACCATCACCTTCGAGAATCCCGATGGTCGCCGCTACGTGCTCGACGACGCCGTGGCGACGCTCGTCGTCCGGCCGCGCGGCTGGCACCTGCACGAGGCGCACCTTGCCGCGGATGGGGAGCCGCTCAGCGGGTCGCTCGTCGATGCCGGACTCTATCTCTTCCACAATGCGCACGAGCTCGTGCGGCGCGGCACGGGGCCGTACTTCTACCTCCCCAAGCTCGAGGCGGCCGAGGAGGCGCGCCTCTGGAACGACGTCTTCGTGTTCGCGCAGGCGCAGCTCGGGCTGCCGCACGGGACGATCCGCGCCACCGTCCTCATCGAGACGATCCTCGGTGCGTTCGAGATGGAGGAGATCCTCTTCGAGCTGCGCGACCATGCCGCCGGGCTCAATGCGGGACGCTGGGACTACATCTTCAGCGTCATCAAGAAGCTCGGCACCGACCCGGCGTTCATCCTGCCGGATCGCGTGCAGGTGGGGATGGCGGTCCCGTTCATGCGCGCCTACGCGGAGCGCCTCGTCGACACCTGCCATCGCCGCGGCGCGCACGCCATCGGCGGGATGGCGGCGTTCATCCCGAGCCGTCGCGACGCCGAGGTGAACGCGCGGGCGATGGCCAGGGTGACCGAGGACAAGGAGCGCGAGGCGGGGCAGGGCTTCGACGGCACCTGGGTCGCGCACCCCGACCTGGTGCCCGTCGCGCGCGCCGCCTTCGATGCGGTCCTCGGCGATCGCCCGAACCAGAAGCACGTCGTGGCGCAGCCCGGGGCGCTCAAGCCGCCGGCGGCGCTCCTCGACTGCGCGATCCCCGGCACGGCCATCACGCGCGAGGGCGTGCGGCTCAACATCGACGTCGGGCTGCAGTACATCGAGGCGTGGCTCGGCGGCTCGGGGGCGGTGGCGATCCACAACCTCATGGAGGACGCCGCGACGGCCGAGATCTCGCGCGCGCAGCTCTGGCAGTGGCTGCGTCACGGTGTCACGCTCGACGACGGCAGCCGCTTCACGCGCGACGCGTACGCCACCACGCGCGATGCCGTGGTGCGGGCGCTGGCGGCGCAGCGCGCGCTCGACGCCGAGGCCATCGTGGCCGCCGCCGCCGACCCCCGCGCCGCGCTCCCGGAGGGCGCGGCCGGGCGCTTCACGCGTGCGGTGCGGCTCCTCGACCAGCTCGTGCTCGGCGACTCGTTCACCGAGTTCCTCACCGTGCCGGGCTATCGCGAGCTGGCATGACCCGACGTGACCGGCGCAGGCGCGACTCGGCGCGTGCGCATGATCGCTGCAGCAGGCAGTGATCGCTTCGGCCGCGGTGTGGCACCACGGCGGCGGAGCGCAGGTGGCGGTTCCCCTTCCCCCATTCCGCGCGGCGGTAGGCCGCGGGAGAGATCCGATGGCGCAGTCGTTCGACGAGCAGGTGGCGCAGCTGCAGCAGGACTGGGCGACGTCCGACCGCTGGACCGGGATCCAGCGCGACTATTCGGCCGCCGACGTGGTGAAGCTGCGCGGCTCGGTGCCGCTGGCCCACACGCTCGCCGCACGCGGGAGCGCGAAGCTCTGGGCGCGGCTGCAGCACGAGGAGCCGGTGCGCACCTTCGGCGCCCTCACCGGCGCGCAGGCGGTGCAGATGGTGAAGGCCGGCCTGGAGGCGATCTACCTCTCCGGCTGGCAGGTGGCGGCCGATGCCAACACGGCGTCGCAGACCTACCCGGACCAGAGCATCTATCCGGTGAACTCGGTGCCGGCGGTCGTGAAGCGCCTCAACAACGCGCTGGCGCGCTTCGACCAGATCGAGTGGAGCGAGGGGAAGGGCGGGCGCGACTGGTTCGTGCCGATCGTCGCCGATGCGGAAGCCGGCTTCGGCGGGCCGATCCACGCCTTCGAGCTCACGCGCACGATGATCGAGGCCGGCGCGAGCGGCGTGCATTTCGAGGACCAGCTGGCGGCCGAGAAGAAGTGCGGCCACATGGGGGGCAAGGTGCTCATCCCCACGCAGGCCTTCGTGCGCACGCTCGCCGCGGCGCGCCTCTCGGCCGACGTGCAGCAGGTGCCGACGGTGATCATCGCCCGCACCGACTCGCTCGGCGCCACGCTCCTCACCAGCGACGTCGACGAGCGCGATCGCGAGTTCTGCACCGGCGAGCGCACCGCCGAGGGCTACTTCGTGGTCAAGCCCAGCCTCGACGCGGCGATCGCGCGCGGCCTCGCCTACGCGCCGTACGCGGACCTCATCTGGTGCGAGACGAGCACGCCCGACCTCGCCGAGGCGCGTCGCTTCGCCGAGGCGATCCACCGCGACTTCCCCGGCAAGATGCTGGCGTACAACTGCAGCCCGAGCTTCAACTGGAAGCGCAACCTCGACGCGGCGACGATCGCCACCTTCCAGCGCGAGCTCGGCGCGATGGGCTACAGGTTCCAGTTCATCACGCTCGCGGGGTGGCACCTGATCAACTACCACACCTTCGACCTGGCGGCGGGTTACAGGGCGCAGGGAATGCCGGCCTACGTCGCGCTGCAGGAGGCGGAGTTCGCGCGCGAGGGCGACGGCTACACCGCGGCGCGGCACCAGCGCGAGGCGGGCACCGGGTACTTCGACCTCGTGCTCACCACGGTCACGCAGGGACAGGCCTCGACGGCGGCGCTGGCGGGGAGCACGGAGGCGGAGCAGTTCCACCACTGAACCGCGGTCGCACAGGCCGGCCGTCGCGTCCGGCGGGACACGCGCGGCAGGGAGGTCCTGCGGCACGGCGGGCCGCGACGATCGCGATGCCGCGCGATGGTCCGCGATGGGCGACCACGACGAATGATGACGGTGCGTGCGACGGGTGTCGTGCGCACCGTCGTGCGTTGGCCTCTCGGCGTGCGCGTGGTGACGGCGCGACCGGTGCGCGATGCTCTCGCCTCCGCCGTGCGCTCGCTGCGCGTCGCGGCAAACGCGTGGCGCGGCGCGCGGCGCAAACGTGCGAGTGCATTGCGCGGTGCACACGTCAACCGTACCATGCCCGCAACGCCACGCACGTCGATGCCGGGGTCGTGGAGCGTCTCTTCTCCTATGGTGCTCCCGTGTCGCTGCCGCCGCGCCGGTCCCTCGCTCCGTCACGGGGCATGCGCGCCCTCGTGACGGGCCTGTTCCTCGTCACCGCCAACGCCCCGCTGCGCGCGCAGGAGCGCCTGCAGCCGGTGACCGAGGCCGCGCACCTGGGCGTCGCGCTCGCGCCGCGCGCGGTGCTCACGGCGCTCACCATCCCGGCACTGGTCGCGGTGCTCGAGGAGCAGGGGATGCCGGTCGATCGCGTGCTCGGCGACACGCTCGCGCTGGCGCGCGTGGGGGCGACGCGTGTCCTCTTCCAGCTGCTCAACGACGGGCAGGTGGTGCACGCCGCCTTCGCGGCCGGCACGCGCCCCGATCCGGCGGCGGTGAATGCGTGGAATCGCGGCATGATCCTGAGCCGCGCCTGGCTCAAGGGCGACGGCACGCCGGTCTGCGAAGCCGACCTCGATCTCGAGGGCGGAGTGACCGGCGCGCGGCTGCGCGACTTCCTGCGCACCGTGGCGGCGATGGTCCCCGAGTTCGCGCGGCGCATGCCCGACGTCGCCATCGGCGGCCGCGCGCGCTGAGCGGGCGATGGTGCCCGGCGGTGCGGTGCGTTGCGCACCGGGCACGCCGCGCCGAGCTTTGCCGGGCCCGGCCGCGAGATGCGCGGCTGCGGCATCTCCCGCTCGCGAGGCCGCGACACGCATGCCGCTCCGTCCGCTCGTCCGATCCGTTGCCGTCGCCGGCCTGCTCCTCGTCGCCAGCGCGACCGCCGCGGCGTCGCTCGCCGCGCAGGGCGTCGTCTCGCGCCTCACCCGCGACCAGCTCGCCGACTACGTGAAGGGCGAAGGATTCGGGACCATCGAGGTGCAGGACTCGGTGACGCTCACCACGCGCATGGAGGGATGGAAGGTCGCCCTCACCATCACCTCGGGCGGCGAGTCGGTCTACGCCTACTTCGGGCGCACGGGCACGCGGGCCACGCTGCGTGCGGTGAACGACTGGAACCGCGACATCCGCTATTCGCGCGCCTACATCGACGAGGACGGCGATCCGGTCCTCGAACTCGACCTCGATCTCGCCGGTGGCGTGATGCCCGAGCGCATCCGCGACTTCCTGCGCACGGTGCGGCAGTCGGTGTCGCGATTCGCGGCCGAGGTGAAGTAGCGCGTGTCGCGCAGCGCCCGCGCGGGCACGCGGGGCGCCGCGCGTCAGGGGGCGATGCGCAGCGCGAGGTGCGCCACCACGGCGCGGCGTGCCGGCGCATCGAGCGCGACCCCCACGCCGCCCGCGAGGCGGAAGGCGGGGAGCGCCACGTGATCGAGCCGCGGCGTGTCGACGCCGCCCTCCCAGCCGACGGTGCGCACGAGTCCGCGCGTGCCGAACGACGGCGCGACGCCCTCGAACACGAACGCACCCGGGAGCAGCAGCGCCGGCAGCGTCGCGCGCGCGCTCCAGAACTCCCGCCCCGTGAGCGTCGATGCGGGAAGGAGCGGCTGCGCGATGCGCTGGCCGAGCACCAGCTCGTCGACCAGCGGGGGGGCCTGCCCGCCGATCGCGAATCGCTCGCTCCCCGGCGCATCGTGCGTGAGCATGGCCCCGCGCAGCGCGATCCCCGCGCCACGCCAGCTGAGCGCGAGGCGCGCCGCGGCACGCGCCCAGCTCCTGTCCGCGGTGCGCCCGCCGGCGACCGCCGTCGAGGCGCTCAGCACCGTGCGTGTGGCGACCACCGCGCCCACGTTCCAGCTCGCGGCGAGCTGCACGCGCTGCGCCCAGCTGCTGTCGTCGCGCAGCGATCCCGCACTCAGCGAGAGTGCGAACCGCTGCGCCACCACGTCACCTGGCATCGGGAGCACCGCACCGAGCGAGGCACCGTGCCACCCGGCGCGCGTCGCGCCGATGCGCGCGGCATCGCGCTGCCGATCGGCGGCCAGGTCGAGCCACGCCACCTCGCCGCGCAGCGACGGGCGCATCGCGCGCCACGACGCCGCGCCCTGCGCGCCCTGCCAGCCGCCGCGCACCGACGCGAGCGCGCCGGCGGTCCACGTGAGACGCCCGATCGGATCGGTCCCGACGAGCGCGAGACCGACGCTCCCGCCGTCGACGCCCGAGAGGAGCTGCGGGAGCACGCGCAGGTGTCGCGGGCCCGCGCCGTAGCGCGTGGCGGCCGACACCGGCCCGCCGGGGAGCGCGACCGCGGCGCGGCGCGGCGGCGGGAGCACCGGCACCAGCGAGTCGCCGAGCGCGATCGGCGTCACACTGCCGAGTGCATCGAGTCGCATGATGTCGTGTCCGGTCGCGTGCTCGACGCTCAGCAGGAGTGCGCCGCCGCGGAGCGGGGCAGGCGACCATGCGCTGGTGACGACGCGCGTGCGGCGTGTGCGCGTCCCGGATGCGTCGAGCGTCTCGATCTCCGGAATCCCCCCCTCCTCGCTCACGTAGGCGAGCGTGCGCCCATCGGGGAGCCACGCGGGCGAATGCCGATCGACGTCGTCCGCGGGCGTCAGCCACGCGACCTGGACGCGTGGATCAAAGTCGTGTGCCGGCATCGTGGTCGGATCGACGCCGGCGTCGGCGCCCGCGCGGGATGACGAGCCCGCGGCGCCGTGCGAGCCGCGCGAGGCCAGCGGTGGCGCGAGCGGGCCGAGCGTGATGCGCGCGAGGCGCCACCGTCCATCGTCGTCGCTGGCCACGGCGACGAGCGAGCGCCCGTCGGGGTGCCAGCGCGGCTGCGCCCATCGCCGGCGCAGCGTCCCGATGCCGAGCGGCGTGGTGCTGCCGTCGTCGAGCGTGACGAGCACCACGTCGCAGATGCCGCCGGTGCAGCGCACCCCCGCCGCGCGCGTCCCGTCGGGCGACGGATCGGTATCGCCGGTGCCGCTCACTTCGCCCACGCGGGTCACGCGTCCGCTCCGCAGCGACCAGGTGAAGAGCGACGGTCGACGCATGCCGTCGCCGTGCAGCACGAGCGATTCGACCAGCAGGAGCGAGTCGGTGATGAAGCGCGGCCGCTGGAAGCTGCGTCCGCCGCGCGCGCGGAGCGTGGCCACGGTGCGCGGCGGTGGTGCGTCGGTGCGGATCGCCGGCACGTCGAGCGGGTCGCGCGCTGCGGCGATGGCGCGCCGTGCGCTGTCGCGGCGCGCGAGCGAGTCGACACGCCGCGCATCATCGCCCGCGCCGGCGGTGTCGGTGCGCGTCACGACCACGCGCGCCGGCATGCTGCCGCGCGCGGGGAGCGTGTAGGCCAGGTACATGCCCGACGGCGACACCGCCAGCGGACCGGGATCGCCGCGCAGGCGCACGAGCCGACGCCCCGCGACGATCCCCGCCGCCGTGACGCGCGACTCGACCCGCAATGCCTGCGCGGTCGCCTCGGCCGAGAAGCGCGCGTAGCCCTCGGCCGGCGTGACGCCGAAGACGCCGCGGAACGCCTCGTCGAAGTCGCGCGCGGTGCGCGCGCTCTGGCGGCGGAAGACGAGCGCCATCGCGCTGTCGCCGCGCAGGCGCACGAGCCACTCCCAGTACGCGCTCCCGATCAGGTAGGCGGCGCTTCCCCCCTTGTAGCCACCGCCCGCGCTGAGCGCCGCGTACGACGGGAGCCGCCCCTCGCGGGCGAGCGTGCGGAGCTGCGCCGCACGCCACGCGCCGAACGGGCGCCCGCTCCCCGTGATCGCCCCCTCGACGTGCGTCGCGTATCCCTCGAAGGCCCAGCGCGGCGTGCCGATCGCGATCGGGCTCGCGCGATCCTGCAGCGGGAGCCACCACCACTGCGGGCGCCGCGCCGGCCGCGTGAGGTGCGCGAGGTGCGCGAACTCGTGGCTGGCGAGCTTGTCGCCCCACCCGCGATGGTTGGCGATCGCATCGACCGGCCGCGGCGGGGTGGGATAGAGGAGCATCGCCGGCTGGCGCAGCGAGGGCCACGCCGAGCCGTTGGGGAGGTTGTACGGATCGCTGACCACGACCGTCGTGCGCACCGGTGGCGCGTGGCCCACGCGCGCCGCCACGCTGTCGCGGATCGCATCCAGCCGTGTGGCGAGGTCGCGCGTCCACGCCTCGGCCGCGACCGGGTAGTGCAGCTCGAACCAGCGCGTCGAGAGGCTGCGCCACGCCCCGGTGACGGTGCCGATCTCCTGGCCGCGCACCGGCGATGCGGCCAGCGCACCGCTGGCGACCAGGAGCGCACCGATTCGACACGCGCGCAGGCGACCGTTCGCCGGCCGGGCGGGGCGCCCCCCTGCGGAACGCCCGGTCCCCGCTAGAGTTGGTGGAGCACACATGGCGGGAACGATACCCGGCGCCGGCAGCGGCGCTCGCAGGCGCGTGGGCGGCGCCGACGGGCGTGACGCACCGGGACGGGGCACGTTCGCGCCCATGGGTGTCGACTCCCCGTTCACCGCCATGCACCCGGAGCCCGCGCCATGAAGCTGATCACCGCCATCTTCCGACCAGAACGACTGCCGGCGGTGAAGGCCGCGCTGTTCCGCGCCGGCGTCACCGGCGTGACGTTCTCGCGCGTGAGCGGCCACGGAGGCGAGCGCGAGGTGGTGCAGCAGTATCGCGCCGAGACGGTGGTGCTCGAGTTCCACGACAAGATCAAGCTCGAGACCGCGGTCAGCGAGCCGTTCGTGCAGCCGACCATCGACGCGATCCTCGCCAGCGCCCGCACCGGCGAGGTGGGCGACGGCAAGATCTTCGTGCAGCCGCTCGAGCAGGTGATCCGCATCCGCACCGGCGAGGTCGATCACAGCGCCCTCACCCCCGTCACCGCCGACACCGTGCAGCGCCGCGCGCGCGAGCAGGCGGAGGTGACGCCGTGACGCGCATCCCGCTGCTGCTGCAGGAGGCGGCACCGGTCGCGCAGGGCGGCGACACGGCCTGGCTCCTCGTCTCGACGGCGCTCGTGCTCCTCATGGTCCCCGGCCTCGCCTGCTTCTACGGGGGGCTCGTGCGCGGCCGCGCCGTGCTCAACACGATGCTCATGTCGCTCGCCTCGCTGGCGGTGATGAGCGTGGTCTGGATCGCCTTCGGCTATTCGGTCGCCTTCTCGCCCGGGTCGGCGTGGATCGGCGGGCTGCAGTGGGTCGGGATGCAGGGCGTCGGCGCGGCGCCCAATCCGGTCTACAGCGCCAACGTCCCGCACCTCCTCTTCGCGGCGTTCCAGATGATGTT
Source organism: Gemmatimonadaceae bacterium (assembly GCA_025453855.1). Lineage (GTDB taxonomy): Bacteria > Gemmatimonadota > Gemmatimonadetes > Gemmatimonadales > Gemmatimonadaceae > JALOPO01. Next base: position 4,187 of record JALOPO010000017.1, on the reverse strand, counting down.
CGCCGGCATCACCGTGGCGCTCATCAGCGGCGCGGTCGTCGAGCGCATGCGCTTCGCCGCCTTCACGCTCTTCGCGCTGCTGTGGGGGACGCTCGTCTACCTCCCGCTCGCGCACTGGGTCTGGGCCGACGGCGGCTGGCTGCGCACGCTGGGCGCGCTCGACTTCGCCGGCGGCACCGTGGTGCACATCAGCGCCGGCGTCTCGGCGCTCCTGCTCGCGAAGCTCATGGGGCCGCGTCACGATGTCGGGCGGACCGCGCTCCTGCCGCACAACGTGCCGATGACGCTCCTCGGGACCGGGCTGCTCTGGTTCGGCTGGTTCGGCTTCAACGCGGGGAGCGCACTCGCTGCCGACGGCGTGGCCGCGAACGCGGCGGTGACCACGCACACGGCCGCCGCGGCGGCGACGCTCACCTGGGTGCTCGTGGAGTTCGTGCGCACGCGTCACGCGACCGCCGTCGGCGCCGCCACCGGGGCCGTGGCCGGGCTGGTCGCGATCACCCCTGCGGCGGGGTTCGTGACGCCGCTCGCGGCGATCGCCATCGGGGCGCTCGGTGCCACGTGCAGCTACGCCGCGATCCAGTGGCGCCCGCGCACGCGCATCGACGACGCGCTCGACGTCTTCGCCTGCCACGGCGTGGCGGGGATCGCGGGCGCGGTGCTCACCGGCGTCTTCGCCACGACGCGCGTCAATGCCGCCGGCGTCGACGGGTTGCTGGCCGCCGGCAACGCGCGCCTCGTCGGCGTGCAGCTGGTGGCGGTGCTCGCCACCGTCGCCTTCGTCTGCGTGGCGACGCCGCTCATCCTCGCGCTCGTGAAGCTCGTCGTCCCGGCGCGCGTCACGCTCGCCGACGAACTGGCCGGCATCGACGGCGTGGAACACCAGGAGGAGGGGTATCACGGCGCCTCGCTGGCCGACTTCGCCGGCCCCGCGGTCACGCTCGGCCAGCGCGTCGTGCTCCCGGCGAGCGAGGTGTACGGCGCCGTGCCCGATGCGGCACCGGGTGTCTGATCGTCGGTGCCGCGCGTGAGCGCGGAGCGCCACGCCACCATGCACCGAGGGCCCGCTCGCAGGCGGGCCCTCGGTCGTCAGGCGATCGTGCGGCGGATGCTCAGCGCGCCGCGCCGGGCTTCGCGACTACCTTGTCCTGCAGCCACGTGAGCGGGACGATGAACAGCGGCGTCAGGAAGGAGCCGAGCAGCAGGTTGATCCAGGTCAGCGCCACGTAGTAGGCGCCGAGCCCGAGCCCCACCCAGATGGTGCCGAGAATGCCGTTGGTTTCCACGAAGGAGCCTCGAGTCGGAAGTGCGCGGGAAGCATAGCGCCCCCGAGGCCGGTGCGGGAGCCGGGGGGGACACGGTGCGCGCCGAGGCGCGGCGTGCGGCGCGCATGCTGCGTGCGGCCGTGCAGCGGATCGACGCGCCGGTGGTCCTCGCCGTCTCGGGTGGCGCCGACTCGTTCGCGCTCCTCGCCGCCATGCAGCGCTGGGCCGTCGATGCGATCGCCTGCGTCGCGACCTTCGACCACGGCACCGGCGACGCGGCGACGCGCGCCTGCGATGCGGTGGCGGCCTGGTGCCGCGCGCATGGCGTTCCCGTGCTGCGCGAACGCGCCACGCAGCCGCTGGCGCGCAGCGAGGCGGCGTGGCGACGCGCGCGCTGGGCCTTCCTCGGGCGCGTGGCCGCCGAACGGGGCGTGCCGGTCGCGACCGCGCACACGCGCGACGACCAGACCGAGTCGGTGTGCATGCGGCTCCTGCGCGGCAGCGGCGTGCGCGGCTTGGCCGCGCTGGCGGCACGCGGCCCGGTGCGGCGCCCGCTCCTGCGCGTGCCGCGCTCGGCCACGCGGGCCTGGGCCGCGGCGCAGCGGCTCCCGTTCGTCGACGATCCCGCGAACGCCGACCCGCGCTTCCTGCGCACGCGGGTGCGGCATGCGCTCCTTCCGGCGCTCGTCGCGCACGATCCCGCGTTCGCCGACTGGCTCGTCGCCCTCGGCGACCGGGCCGCCGACTGGCGGACGACGCTCGCCGCCATCGCCGACGCGCGGCTGGTCGGGGCGCCCGCGTCGGCGGCCGACATCCCCGACGCGTGGTGCAGCGCGGCCGACGGTGCGCTCCTCGCCCCGCTGTGGGCCGAGGCGCTCGCGCGGCACGGCGTGACGCTCGACCGCCGGGGAACGGACCGGCTCGTCTCGTTTACCACGGAACGTCGGACCGGGCGCGAGGTCCCCGTCTCGGGGCACGTGCGCGTCCGGCGGGTGCGTGACGGGTGGCGCGTCGTGCGCGTCGCCCGCGAGGGAGCGGTGGGTGCGCCGCTCGCCGCATGGATGGTCGAGGGGGCGCCGCTGGTGCCGCCGCGACTGGCATGGGGCGAGTTTTCCTTCCAGAATGAGGAGGGCGCGCCCGATGCGTGGTCGGCGCGCCTGCCACGGCATGCCGCACTCGTCCTCCGTGCCTGGCGTCCCGGCGATCGCATCGCCGGGACGCATGGCACCAGACGGGTGGTTCGCTTCTTTCAGGAACAGGGCATTCCGGCCACGTTGCGCCGAACGTGGCCGGTGATCGCGATCGGCGATGAGATCGTCTGGGTGCCGGGCGTGGCGCGGAACGATGCGCACGCCTGGATGACGGGGGATCGTGGAGACGGGTGGCACTGTGAGCGACGTGCTGACGGCTGACCCGCGCCTCGAGGGGCGCACGGTCAAGCGCGTGGTGTTCGACGAGGGCGCGATCGCCGCCAAGGTGGCGGAGCTCGGCGCCGCGATCACGAGCGCCTATCCGGAGGGCGAGCTGCTCGTGCTCGGCCTCCTGAAAGGGAGCTTCATCTTCGTCAGCGACCTGGTGCGCCAGGTCCACCGCCCGCTGGCCGTCGACTTCCTCGTCGCCTCGAGCTACGGCGAGGGCACGGTCTCGAGCGGCACCGTGCGGCTGCTCTACGATCCGGAGACGCGACTGGAAGGCAAGCACATCCTGCTCGTCGAGGACATCGTCGACACCGGACGCACGCTCGAGCGGCTCATGACGCTGCTGCAGGCGCGCAACCCGGCGTCGATCGAGATCTGTGCGCTCCTGCACAAGCACATCGCCACCGAACTCACCCATCCCGTGCGCTTCGTCGGCTTCGACGCCCCGCACGAGTTCCTGGTCGGCTACGGACTGGACCACGCGGAGCGGTTCCGTCACGTGCCCTACATCGCGAGTCTCGCATAAATGCCGGTGCTGCCGAACGGGGGGTCGTCCCCCAACAAGGGTGGGTTCAACTGGGGGAAGTTCTCCAAGACCCTCGCCTTCTGGGTGCTCATCATCCTCATCCCGGTGACCTTCGTCACGCTCACGGGGCGGGGGATGGACCAGGCGCCCGAGATCTCCTACACGGACTACGCGCGCGAACTCGCCAAGGGGAACGTCGCCAAGGTGGTCATCACCGAAGGGCGGCGGATCCAGGGCGAGACCAAGTCGCCGATCTCGAGCGAAGGGCGCGAGTACAAGCGCTTCATCGCCAACTATCCCGGGACGACCATGTCCGACGGCGAGCTCGATCGCCTGCGGAACGCCGGCGTCCAGATCATCGCAAAGGATGCACGCCCGAGCTTCGGCTCGGTGCTGATCAACATCCTGCCGTACGTCCTCCTCTTCGGCTTCTGGCTCTTCCTCTTCCGGCAGATGCAGGCCGGCGGCGCGAAGGCGTTCTCGTTCGGCAAGAGCAAGGCGAAGCTGCTCACCGGCGACACGCCCAAGGTCACCTTCGCCGATGTCGCCGGCGCCGACGAGGCCAAGGTCGAGCTGCAGGAGATCATCGAGTTCCTCAAGGATCCGCAGAAGTTCACCAAGCTCGGTGGCCGCCTTCCCAAGGGCGCGCTGCTCGTCGGCCCGCCGGGCACCGGCAAAACGCTCCTCGCGCGCGCGGTCGCGGGCGAGGCGGGGCGTCCCTTCTTCAGCATGTCGGGGTCGGACTTCGTCGAGATGTTCGTGGGCGTCGGCGCGAGCCGCGTGCGCGACCTCTTCGAGCAGGGCAAGGCGAATGCGCCGTGCATCATCTTCATCGACGAGATCGACGCCGTGGGGCGTCATCGCGGCGCGGGGCTCGGTGGTGGGCACGACGAGCGCGAGCAGACGCTCAACCAGCTCCTCGTGGAGATGGACGGCTTCGAGTCGAACGACGGCGTGATCCTCATCGCCGCCACCAAC
>JALOPO010000016.1 GCA_025453855.1 Gemmatimonadaceae bacterium | reverse complement strand
CCGCTCCTCGTGGGCGTCTCGCGCAAGCGGATGATCGCCGACCTCACCGGCGTGCTCGATCCGCTCGCGCGCGTGCACGGGAGCGTGGGGGCGCACGTGGCGGCGGTGGCGCGCGGCGCGCGGCTCGTGCGCACGCACGACGTGGCCGCCACGCGCCAGGCGCTCGATGCGGCGTGGCCGATCTTGTCGCCTGCCTTCCCGGCGGGGCACTGACCACCGGCCAGGGCCTCGGCCGCGCCACGACCGATCCGCGATGCGTGACGACGATCGGCTCGTGAGCGCGCGCGGGCCGCGCGCCGCCGCCGCGATCACGACGCTCGTCCTGTGCGTGATCCACGGTGCGACGGCGGCGCGCGACCTCACCTTCTGGGACGCCGGCGAGCTCGCGACCGCCATCGGCACCTTCGGCATCCCGCATCCGCCGGGCACGCCGCTCTACGTCATGCTCGGGCGCGCGCTCTGGCTGCTCGTCCCCGCGGTGACGCCGGTGCAGGCCGGCACGCTGCTGTCGATGCTCGCCACCGCGCTCGCGTGCGGTGTGGTGGCGGCGACGATGGCACGGGCACTCGCGCGCCCCTCGATCGGAATCGCGGCCGGCATCGCCGCCGGGACGATGGGGACCGTCTGGCTCAACGCCACCGAGACGGAGGTCTACGGCGTGGCGCTCGGCTGCGCGGCGCTGCAGCTCGCGCTCGCGTGGCGTGCGCACCTGCTGGACGACGACCGCGCGCGGGCCGCGGTGAGCACCGTCGCCGCACTCGCGCTCCCGTTGCACCTGAGCGCGATCGTCGCGGCACCGGCGGCGCTGCTGCTCGCCTGCACGGCGCGCGACGGCGCGGTGCGCTGGCGCAGCTGGTTCGGTGGCTGCGCGCTCCTCGGGGCGGTGGTGCTCGCGAGCGCGGGGCGCTTCGCCCTTGCCGCCGCGTGGCTGCTGCTGGTGGCGATCGTCGGGCGCCTGCGGGGCGCAGAGACGCGCTGGCTCACGCGTGCGGCACTCGGGAGCGCCATCGCGATGACGGCGGTGCTCGTGCTCTGGCTCCGCGCGCGGCACGGGCCGTGGCTCGCGCAGGGGACGCCCGACAGCTGGACGCGCTTCGTGGCCGTGGTGGCGCGCGAGCAGTACGCGGTCGCGGGCCCCTGGCCACGACGCGCGCCGTGGTGGCTGCAGCTCGGCAACCTGGGGCAGTACGCCGACTGGCAGGTGATGCTCGGCGCGTGGAACGAGGTCACGCCGCACTGGCGGCGCACGCCGGTGACGCTCGCGCTCGTCGGCCTCGGCGCGCTCGGAGGGCGCGTGCACTGGCGCGCGCACCCGCCTTCGGCGCGGGCATGGGCGCTCCTCCTCGCCCTCGGCTCGGTGGGCGTCGTCGCGCTCCTGAACCTGCGCGCGGGGCCGAGCTTCGGGCATGGTGTGCTCGCCGCCGATGCGCTGCACGAGGCGCGCGAGCGCGACTACTTCTTCGCGCTCGCATTCTGGGCGTGGGGCGCGTGGGCCGCGATCGGCGCGCACCGGCTCGCGCGCGGGGCCGGTGCTGCCGCACTCTGCCTGCTCCTCGTGGTCGGCAACTCGGGTGGCGTCACGCGTCGCGAGGCGGGACCCGAGGCCTTGCCGCGCACCGTGGCCGCCGCGCTCCTCGTCGAGGCGCCACGCGATGCCCTCGTCCTCACGAGCGGCGACAACGACACCTATCCGACGTGGTACCTGCAGGGCGTCGAGCGACGCCGGCGCGACGTGCGTGTCGTCGTCTGGCCGCTCCTCGGTGCACCGTGGTACGTCACCGAGTCGTGGCGGGCGCTCGGCACGTCGCCGCCCCCGCGCGCCGCGTGGGTGGGCGGGGCGCTGGAGCGAACGGGCGCGCTCGCCGCGGCATGGGTCCGCGCCGGCCGACCGGTCGCGGTCTCGATCGCGGTGCCGGTGCGGGATCGCGAGCGGATCGCGGCGCTGGCGGGGATCCGGTGCTGGACGCGTACCGGGATGCTCGATCGTGCCGTGCACCCGCTCCCCGCCGGTGGCTGCCCAGCGCGGATCGATCGGGCGGCGACGCTCGCGGTGGCGGCGCGCCTCGATGCGTGGCGCGACGTGCCGCCGCCACCCGTCTCGCCCGATGGCATGCCGACCGCGTGGCGCGCGCTCCTGCGCTGCCCGCGCGCGCTCGCGTCGCCCCCCGACTCGCTCCTTGAACAGGCGTGTAACCTCCGGTAATTTCGGAGTTTATGCCATTTCACGGGCTGTCGGCGCGGCTGCAGGAGATCCGGGAGCGCCTCGACGCGGCCCGTGAGCGCGGCGGCCACGGGCAGTCGGTGCGGATCGTCGCCGTCACCAAGACGCACGGGCCGGAGGCGGTCGAGGCGGCGGTGGCATGCGGGGTGGACGACGTGGGCGAGAACAAGGTGCAGGAAGCGCTCGGCAAGATGGAGGCGGTCACGGTGCCGGTGCGCTGGCACCTCATCGGGCACCTGCAGCGGAACAAGGCGAAGGCCGCGACGCGCTTCGCCATGGTGCATGGCGTCGACTCGCCGCGGCTGGCCGATGCGCTGGCGCGCGCGGCGGGCGAGGCCGGGTGCACGCTCGACGTGCTGGTGCAGGTGAACGTGGCGGAGGAGGCGAGCAAGTCGGGGGTCGCGATGCACGAGGTGCCGGCGCTGGCCGATCATCTCGTCGCGCTGCCCTCGCTGCGCGTGCGCGGGGCGATGACGATGGCGCCCTACGAGGCGCCCGAGGCGGAGCTCCGTCGCTGCTTCGCGGGGGCGCGCGCGGCGCGGGCGACGTTGCAGGCGGCAGGGCACGTGCATGCCGACGAGCTCTCGATGGGCATGTCGGGCGACTACGAAGTGGCCGTGGAGGAAGGCGCGACGCTGGTGCGCCTGGGGACCATCCTGTTCGGGGCGAGGGGCGAATGACCGACGAGCAGTTCCGACTGACACCGCTCGATGTGCGGCGCTGGGAGTTCGGCACCGCGATCCGCGGCTACGATCGCGCGCGCGTGGACGAGTTCAAGGCGCGCGTCGCCGACGAGCTCGAGGAGCTCACGCGTCGGATCAATGACCTCGACGGGAAGGCGCGGGGCTTCCACGAGCAGCTGCGCGCCTTCCGCGAGCGCGACAAGGCGATCAACGACGCCCTGGTGAGCGCGCAGCAGCTGCGGAGCGAGATCCGCGAGCAGGCGGAGAAGGAGGCGTCGCTCGTCGTGCAGGAGTCGCGCACCGACGCCGAGCGCGCGCTCAACGAGGCGAAGCTGGAGGCGGGGAAGCTCCTGCAGGAGGCGCGCAGCGAGTCGGACCGCATGCTGCAGGAGGCACGCAACGAGTCGGACACGATCTCCCTGAGCGTGAAGTCGCGGTCGGAGCAGCTGCTGCGCGACGCGCAGAACGAGGCCGAGCGGCTGGTGCGCACGGCGCGCGACGAGTCGCGCGCCATCGTCGACACGCTGCAGAGCGAGCAGCAGCGGCTGAGCGTGGAGATCGACGCGCTGCAGCGCACGCGGCAGTCGATCCTCGGGCAGCTCAAGGCGCTCGCCGATCGTGTGCTCGCCGACGTGGAAGCGGCGCGCGCGGTGGCGGCGCTCCCCGGCACGCCGTCGATGACCACCGTCACCGCGCAGGCGGCGAGCGCGCCGCTCCCGCCGCCGGTCGTCGCCGCCGTGGCGCCGCCGGCGCCCGTCGTCGAGGCGCCGCGCGCGGCGCCGGCGAACGATGGCGCGCCGCCGGCGCTCGTCTCGCCGGCCACGGCGCCGGCCGACGCCGACGTCGACCCCGATGCCATCGTCGAGGCGCGCATCCGCGAGCGCAAGACGCCGCCGGTGAACCGTGCCGCGCGACCCACCCCCCGCGACTCGCGGTCGCAGTCATGAGCGACCAGACGCACCCCTCGCTGCACGCCACGCAGGAGCTGCGGGCGATGTCGCGGACGACGGTGCTGCCCGCGCCGCACGGCGTGGAGCGGATCGCGGCGGCGGTGCAGGCGATCCGTGAACGCTTCGCCGAGGTCCCGGGCGAGGCGCTCATCCTCGGCACGGGGCTCGGCGACCTGGCCTCGCGCATCGACGTGCGCGCGGTGATCGACTATGCCGACATCCCGCACTTCCCGCTCAGCACCGTGGAGAGCCATGCCGGTCGGCTGCTCTGCGGCACGCTCGGCGGGCGCACGGTGGTGGCGATGCAGGGGCGCTTCCACCGCTACGAGGGCTACACGCTGCAGGAGGTCACCTTCCCGGTGCGCGTCCTGCAGGCGCTCGGCGCCACGACGCTGGTGGTGAGCAACGCCTGCGGCGGCATGCACCCGCTCTGGCAGCGGGGCGACATCATGGTGATCGCCGACCACATCAACCTGCTCGGCGACAACCCGCTCATCGGTCCCAACGACGATGCGCTCGGCCCGCGCTTCCCCGACATGTCGCAGCCGTACGATGCGGCGCTGCGGGCGCTCGCGCACGAGGTCGCGCGCGCGCAGCAGCTCACGCTGCGCGAGGGGGTCTACGTGGCGGTGGCGGGGCCGAACCTCGAGACGCGCGCCGAGTACCGCATGCTGCGCACGCTCGGCGCCGACGTGGTGGGGATGAGCACCGTGCCGGAGGTGATCGTGGCGCGGCACGGCGGGATGCGCGTGCTCGGCCTGAGCATCATCACCGACATGTGCCTGCCGGACGCGCTGGTGGAGGCGACGGTGGACGAGATCATCGCGGTCGCCAACGCGGCGCAGCCGCGGCTGACGGCCCTCGTGACCGGGGTCCTGGAGCGACTGTGAGCGACGGCACGACGAACGCGGACCGCTACGCGCTGCTGACGGGCGAGCAGGGCGCCGATGCGCTGGAGCAGGCGCTCCTCGCCACCTGGCGCGAGGAGGGGCTGTTCGATGCGTCGGTGACCGGCGCGCCCGGGCAGCCGCGCTTCGTCTTCTTCGAGGGGCCGCCGACGGCCAACGGACGCCCGGGGATCCATCACGTCTTCGCGCGCACGGTGAAGGACCTGATCTGCCGGCACCGCGCGATGAAGGGCGCGCACGTGACCCGCAAGGCCGGGTGGGACACGCACGGCCTGCCGGTGGAGATCGAGGTCGAGAAGTCGCTCGGCATCAGCGGCAAGCGCGACATCGAGCGGATCGGCGTGGCGGAGTTCAACCGCCTCTCGCGCGAGAGCGTCTTCCGCTACCGTGGCGACTGGGAGAAGCTGAGCGAGCGCATCGCCTTCTGGCTCGACTACGAGCACCCGTACGTCACCTACACGCACGACTACGTGGAGAGCGTGTGGTGGGCGCTGCGCACGCTGCACGACAAGGGGCTGCTGGTACAGGGGCACAAGATCCTCCCCTACTGCCCGCGCTGCGAGACCGCGCTCAGCTCGCACGAGGTGGCGCAGGGGTACAAGGACGTCGACGATCCGAGCACCTACGTCGCGCTCGATCTGCTGGATGATGGTGCTGCCGGGCACGATCGCGGCGACGCGGCGTCGCCGCTGCGGCGCCGGATCCTCGTCTGGACGACGACGCCGTGGACGCTGGTGTCGAACGCGGCGCTCGCGGTCTCGCCGACGCTCGCGTATGCCGAGGTGCGCAAGAAGACGGGCGCGGCGTTCACGCTGATCCTGGCCGAGTCGCGCCTCGCCGGCGTGCTCGGCGCCGACTGGGCGGATCGCTGGGAAGTGGTCGCGACGCACGTCGGGGCCGACCTCGCGGGACGGCGCTATCGTCGGCCGCTCAACTGGATCGCGTACCCCGAGGACTCCGTGCACGAGGTGATCGTCGCCGAGTCGTTCGTGAGCGCCGACGACGGCTCGGGCGTGGTGCACATGGCGCCGGCCTTCGGCGCCGACGACTACGCGGCGGGGCAGCGGCACGGGCTCGCCTTCATCCAGCCGGTCGATGCGCGCGGGCGCTTCCCGGAGGGGATGCCGGTGGTCGGCGGCCGCTTCGTGAAGGACGCCGATCCGCTGATCGTGGAGGAGCTGCGCCACCGCGACCTGCTCTGGAAGGACGGGCGTGCGGTGCACTCGTATCCGCACTGCTGGCGGTGCAGCACGCCGCTGCTCTACTACGCGCGCGGCTCGTGGTTCGTGCGCACCACGGCGCTCCGTGACGACATGCTCGCGCGCAACGCCGCGGTGCGGTGGCAGCCCGCCGAGGTGGGCGCGGGGCGCTTCGGGCAGTGGCTGGAGAACAACGTCGACTGGGCGATCTCGCGCGACCGCTTCTGGGGGACCCCGCTCCCGGTGTGGGTGAACGACGCCGATCCGTCGGAGATCGAGGTCGTCGGTTCCTATGCCGAGCTGGCGGCCAAGGTCGGACAGCCGCTCCCGGCCGACTTCGATCCGCACAAGCCGCACGTCGACACGTACACGTGGCCGGCGCCAAGCGGCACGGGGACGATGCGTCGCGTGCCGGAGGTGATCGACACCTGGTTCGACTCGGGGTCGATGCCGTTCGCGCAGTGGCACTACCCGTTCGCACCGGGGAGCCGCGAGCTCGTGGCGCAGCACTTCCCGGCGGACTACATCGCCGAGGGCGTCGACCAGACGCGCGGCTGGTTCTACTCGCTGCTGGCGATCGCCACCGGGCTCGGCGACGCGCTGCCGAACAACGCGCCCGGCACCGCGTCGCCATACCGCGCGGTGATCGTGAACGACCTCGTGCTCGACGCGAACGGGCAGAAGATGAGCAAGAGCCGCGGCAACACCGTCGATCCGTGGGCGGTGGTCTCGCGCCACGGCGTGGACGCGGTGCGCCTCTTCCTCGTGAGCACGAGCCAGGTCTGGATCCCGCGCCGCTTCGACGAGGAGGTGATCCGCGAGACGGCGGGGCGCTTCCTGGTGACGCTGCGCAACACGTACAGCGGGATCTTCGCGCAGTACGCGAACTTCGGCTGGGCGCCGGGGCCGCTCGATCCGCCGGTGTCGGCGCGTCCCGCGCTCGATCGCTGGGTGCTGTCGCGCCTCGCCGCCGTGGAGGCCGACGCCGATCGCCTGCTCGAGGCCTACGAGCCGACGCTCGCGGTGCGCGCGGTGATGGAGTTCGTGGACGAGGACGTGAGCAAGTGGTACGTGCGACTGAGCCGCGCGCGCTTCTACGACGTCGACACCGACGATGCGCGTGCGGCCTTCGCCACGCTGCACGAGGTGCTCGTGGTGTCATGCCGGCTGCTGGCGCCGTTCGCCCCGTTCGTCACCGACTGGATGCATCGGCAGCTCACGGGCGGGAGCGTGCACCGGGCGCCGTACGTGCGCGAGGGGGCGGCGACCGCGCGCGACGAGGTGCTGGAGCGGGCGATGACGGCGGTTCGCACGCTGGCCGGCCTCGGTCGCGCGGCGCGCGAGGAGGCGGGGATCCGGGTGCGGCAGCCGCTCGGCCGGCTGGTGGGGGTGGTGCCGCGCGAGGTGGAGGCAGGCGTGGCGTCGCTCGTCCCGCTGCTCGAGGCGGAGCTGAACGTGAAGGAGGTGGTGCTGGCCTCGAGTGCCGACGACCTCGTGTCGCTGCGCGCCAGGGCGAACTTCCGCACGCTCGGCAAGAAGTTCGGCAAGGCGACGCCGCAGGCGGCGGCGCTGGTGCAGGGGCTCGACGCGGCGACGCTGCGGGCCTTCGAACGCGGCGAACCGGTCACGATCACCGTCGATGGCGTCACGCAGGCGCTGGACGCGGACGACGTGGTGCTCACGCGGAGCGCCAGCGGCAACCTCGTAGTGGCCGGCGATGGCGTTTATCTTGCCGCCGTCGATCCGACCGTCTCGGACGCCCTGCGGCAGGAAGGGGTGGCGCGCGAGCTCGTCAGCCGCCTCCAGCGCATGCGGAAGGAGGCGGGACTCGCCGTCAGCGACCGGATCCGTGTGCGCATCGGGGGCGATGCCGTGATCGCCGCCGCGGCTCGGGGGTACGAGCGCTGGATCGCAGGTGAAGTGCTCGCCACGACGTTCGCGGTCGTGGACGAGGCGACGGCCCCGGCCGGCGTCTCGCCCGTGGACCTGGATGGCGTGACCGTGTGGATGACCATCGACCGAGAGACCCCATGACGCCAGCCGGCGGCGCCGTCAACAAGAAGGCCGCGAAGCCCTTCTCGCAGAAGGAGCTGCAGCACTTCGAGAAGCGTCTGCTCGAGGAGCGCAAGCGCGTCCTCAAGGAGATCGGCAAGCACGACGAGGCGATGGCGGACGTGACGGAGCAGGAGAACCCGTACTCGTTCCACATGGCCGACCAGGGCACCGACGCCATGGAGCGCGAGAAGCAGTTCCTGTTCGCGAGCAAGGAGGGGCGCTTCCTCTGGCACCTGAACCAGGCGCTGCGCCGGCTCTACCAGAGCCCGGACACGTTCGGCCTCTGCCACTCGTGCGGGCAGCCGTTGAGCTACGATCGCCTGGACGCGCTGCCGCATGCGCGCTACTGCATCGCGTGCAAGCAGAAGGAGGAAGATGGCAAGCGGTGACCGGCCGGCCGGGCGCTTCTGGCCGCTCGTCATCGGCATCCTCGCCCTCGACGTCGTCACGAAGCTGTGGGCCGAGCGCGCGCTCGTCCCCATGCACGTGCCGCACGACGTGATCGGCGACTGGGTGCGCCTGACGCTGCTCTACAACCCGGGGGCCGCCTTCGGGCTCTACCTGGGTGATGCCTCGCGCTGGATCTTCATGGCGCTCACCGTGGTGGCGGTGGTGATCATCCTGCGCATGTACGCGCAGACGCGGCGCGACGACGTGCCGCGCACGATCGCCCTGGCGATGATCTTCGCGGGCGCCATCGGCAACCTCATCGACCGCATCCGCTCGGATCGCGGCGTGGTCGACTTCATCGACATCGGCATCGGCGCGACGCGCTGGCCCACGTTCAACGTGGCCGACATCGGCGTGAGCTGCGGGGCGGTGCTCCTCGCGCTCGTCCTCTGGCGCGAGGATCGCGCCCATGCCGCGCAGGCGAGCGCGGCGCCCGCGGCGACCGGCTCCACGCCGGCCGCGCCCTGACCGGCGCGTGACGGTTCCGCGCGCCGAGGCGCGCACCCACACCGCCGTCGCCACGGGGGACGGCCAGCGACTCGACCTCGTCGTCGCCACCGCGGCCGACCTGTCGCGCACGCAGGCCGCGACGCTCATCGCCGCCGGCCAGGTGACGGTCGACGGGCGCGCCGAGAAGGCGGGCTATCGCCCCCGCGCCGGCGAGACGATCGCGATCACCATCCCGGCGCCGCGCGGGATCGAGGTCGCGGGCGAGGCGATCCCGCTCGACATCGTCTACGAGGACGAGGTCATGCTGGTGGTGAACAAGCCCGCCGGCATGGTCGTGCACCCCGCGCCCGGCAACTGGACCGGGACGCTCGTCAACGCGCTCGTGGGGCGTGGCGGGGCGCTGAGCGGCACCGCGGGGGCGGAGCGGGCCGGGATCGTGCATCGCCTCGACAAGGAGACCTCGGGGCTCCTGCTGGTCGCCAAGGAGGATCGCGCGCATCGGGCGTTGAGCGCGGCGCTCGCCGCGCGTCGGGTGAGCCGGCGCTACGCGGCCCTCTCGTGGGGGCACCTGCGCGAGGATCGCCTGACGATCGAGGCACCGCTCGCGCGCGACCCGCGAGATCGACGTCGCGTCGCGGTGGTGGCGAGCGGTCGCCACGCGCGCACCGACATCACGCGCCTCGCGCGCTTCGATGCCGGCGACCTGCTGCGCTGCCGACTCCACACCGGGCGCACCCATCAGATCCGCGTGCACCTGCAGTCGATCGGGCACCCCGTGCTCGGCGACGACACCTACGGCGGCGGGGGCGGACGACGGCTCACCGGGCTCCCCCAGGGGCGCCATGCGCTCCATGCGGCCTCGCTGCACCTGCGCCATCCGCTGAGCGGTGAACCGCTCCGCTTCCACAGCCCGCTCCCGGCCGATCTCGATGCCGCGCTGCGCGCGGTCGCGGGGCCCTACGCGCCGGCGCCCGGTGCCGATGCGCTCGGCCATTTCGGCTTCTGGTCCGACGAGGACGATGCGCTCCCGGTGGTGCACGACGCGGGCCCCGTGGACGCGGCCGATGGCGATGTCGATGACGACCTCGAATGACGCGACGCCGCCCGGCGACGCAGGGCGCGATGCGGCCGAACACCCTGCGCGCGTGCTGATCCTGCGTGCCGGCGATGCACTCGCGGCATTGCCGTGGGCGGCTGCGCGGGAAGTGGCCAAACGCCCGTCGCTGGCGCGGTTGCCCGGCGCGGCCCCGGTCGTCTCCGGCGTGACACACGTGCGGGGCGACTTCGTCCCGCTCGTCGAGCTGGGGGCGCTTCTCGGACACGCCGTGCCGATCCCGACGCAGGGATGGATCGTGGTCGTGGAGCATGCCGCGCAGGCCGTCGCGATCGGGGTGGATGTCCTCCCCGAACTGCGCGACGTCGAGGCGACGGTGACCGTCCCCGGCGACTGGATCACGCAGGGCGTTCGCGTGGAGGGACGGGAGCTGCCGCTCATCGATGCGGCGCGCCTGATCACCGACGTCCTGCACTGACTCGGGGCCGCCACCCGCGCGCCCCGCACGGAGGTGGGGCCGGTGAGCCATCGGGTTCTCGTGTGCGACGACGCGCTCTTCATGCGCTCGATCGTCGGTGACATCCTCACCCGCGCCGGCTACGAGGTCGTGGGCGAGGCGAGCAACGGGGCCGAGGCGGTGGAGCAGTACAAGGCGCTCCGTCCCGACTTCGTCACCATGGACATCGTCATGCCCGACGTGGGCGGCATCGACGCGGTGCGCGAGATCCGCCTCATGGATCCGAACGCGCGCATCATCATGTGCAGCGCGATGGGGCAGCAGGCGCTGGTCGACGAGGCGCTGCAGGCGGGCGCCTCGGACTTCGTGGTGAAGCCGTTCCAGGCGAGCCGCGTGATCGAGGCCGCGCAGCGCATCCTGGCCTGACCGGCGCCCCGCCGTCCCACCCGCGCCGCCCATGCATCCCGACCGCCTCCGGGCGCTCTTCCTCGCCGACGGACGCGAGTGCCTCGCCGCACTCGACGCCGCGCTGCTCGTGCTCGAGCGCGCACCCGCCGATGCGGAGGCGCGCGAGCGTGCGTTCCGGGCGCTGCACACGCTCAAGGGGATGACGGCCACGCTGGCGCTCGACCCGCTGACCGCGCTCGTGCATGCCGGCGAGGAGGGGCTGGCGCGGGCGCGCACGCGCGGGCACCTCTCGCCGTCGCTGCGCGAGCCCTATGCGACGATGCTGCGCCTGCTCGGCGCTGCGCTCGATGCGGTGGAGCAGGGGGAGGCGCTCGACGAGGCGTCGCTCGGTGCCCTCACGACGACGCTGCGCGCGGTGACCGCGGCCGATGACGCGTCGCCGGTCTCCGACGCTCCGCAGGCCACGACCGACATCGCGCCGCCGGCGCCCGTCGCGACCACCGACGGGCCGCGTCCGCGCGGCGCCGCACGCCCCGGCGCGGTGCGCACCGCGCGCATCCCGGTCGAGCGGCTCGATGCGCTCCTCGATCTCGCCGGCGAGCTCCTCATCGCCCGCGACCGCCTGCTCGACCGCCTCCCCGTGCGTGCCGACGACGACGCGCCGGCCGCGGTCGCGCTCCGCGACGCCGCCGACGCGATGCAGCGCACCGTCGACCGCGTGCGCGACGCGGTCGTCACCGCGCGCCTCGTCCCCGTCTCGCACGTGCTCGACCGGTTGCCGCGCCACGTGCGCGACACGGCGTCGGCGCTGGGCAAGGACGTCGAGCTGGTGGTCGAGGGGCGCGAGCTCGAGGTCGATCGCTCGCTCCTCGACGAGCTGGGCGAGCCGATCGTGCACCTCGTGCGCAACGCGCTCGATCACGGCATCGAGCGCCCCGCGGTGCGCGAGGCGCTCGGCAAGCCGCGCGCGGGGCGGCTCGTGCTCCGCGCCGAGCGCGAGGGCGACTTCCTCGCGCTCACCGTCGCCGACGACGGTGCGGGGGTCGATCGCGCGAAGGTCGCCGCCCGCGCCGCCTCGCTCGGCGTGGCCGATGCGCGCGCGCTCGCCGACAGCGACGAGGGGCTGCTCGCGCTCATCGCGCGCCCGGGGCTGTCGACGGCCGAGTCGGTGACGGCGCTCTCGGGACGCGGCACCGGGATGGACGTGGTGCTGGCGCGGGTGCGCAGCCTGGGCGGGCGCGCGGCGCTCGCCACGACGCCGGGCGGTGGCACGGCGATCACGCTCCAGCTCCCGATGTCGATCGCGATCGTCCGTGCGCTCCTCGTGCGCGCCGGCGAGGCGACCTTCGCGATCCCGGTGCGCGCCTGCGTGGAGACGCGCCGCCTCGATCCATGGGCGCGCGTGCACGCCGAACGTGCGCGGTACCGGCTCGACGATGCGACGGTGCCGTACGTGTCGCTGCACGCGGCGCTCGGCCTCGCTGCGCCGCGCGATGCGGGGCAGGTGGTGGTGGTACGCGGGGCCGCGGGGCGCACCGCGGTGCACGTCGACGCCTGCCTCGTGCAGCGCGACGTGGTGGTCAAGCCGCTGCCGCGCGTGCGCGGCGCGGCGGCGTTCGCGAGCGGCGCCACGCTCCTCGCCGATGGCACGCCCGCCCTCCTGCTCGACCCGGAGCACCTGTGAGCACGATCCTGACCCCCGATCTCGAGCCGCGCCAGCTCGATGCCCTGCGCGAGGTGGCGAGCATCGGCGCCGGCCACGCCGCCACCGCGCTCGGCACGCTCGTGCATCGCACGATCCTCGCCAGCGTGCCGCGCATCGCGCTCGT
>JALOPO010000326.1 GCA_025453855.1 Gemmatimonadaceae bacterium | reverse complement strand
TCGCCGAGCCAGAAGCGCAGCGCCCCCTCGAGGATCCAGGTGAGCTGCTCGTTGTGATGGCGGTGCTGCGGCACGATGGTCCCCTTCTCCAGGTAGACCTGCGCGAGCATGAGGTGCTCGCCGGTGACGAGGCGACGGGCGAGCTGCGGCGTGACCTGCTCGCGCGGCAGGTCGGCCCAGCGCACGTGGGTGGCGCGCGTGTTGTCGGGCATGGAGCTCCCGGGGTGGAAGACGAAGGGGGCCGATCCGCGGACCGGTCCCCCATTACGCAGCGTGCGTGACGGCTGCTGGTGCGCCTCGCGTGCCGATCAGCCTCGCGCTCCGCCGCCGCCGCCGCTCCCGCGACCGCGTCCCCCGCGGCGACGGCGCGGGCGCGCGGCACCGCTGTCGGCGTACGGCGTGTCGCGACGCGCATCGCCGCGCGGCTCGCTCGTGCGCGGTTCGCCGCCGCGGGCCGGGCGCGCACCATCGCCACGCGCACCATCGCCGCGTGCGCTGCCGGTGCGCGCGCTGTCGGTGCGTGCTGGCGCTGCGGCGCGCGTGCGCGGTGCCGGCGCACCGTCACGCGGCGCGGCCGGGCGCGCTGGGGCGCGGCTCTCGGTCGCGCCGGCACGTCGGGCCGCCTTCTCGGCCGCGCGCTTGCGCTCCTCCGCCTTGCGGGCGCGGATCTCCTTGATGCGATCGGCGAGCGGGATCTCGAGCGGCTGCGCGGGCTTCGCCTGGTAGTCGAAGTCGGGAACGGTCACGCGCGGGAGGCGCCGCGCGATCGCCTTCTCGATGGCGCGCAGCTCGGGCTCCTCCTCCGGCGCCACGAAGGTGAACGCCTCGCCGGTCGCTTCCGCGCGGCCGGTGCGCCCCACGCGGTGGATGTAGTCCTCGGCCACCGCCGGCACGTCGAAGTTCACCACGTGGCCGAGCGCCTCGACGTCGATGCCGCGCGCCGCCACGTCGGTGGCGACGAGCACGCGGAAGGCGCCGTTCTTGAAGCCGTCGAGCGCCGCCTCGCGCCGCCCCTGCGACCGGTTGCCGTGGATGCGCTCGGCCTTGATGCCGCGCGCCACGAGCACCTCGGTGAGGCGATTGGCGCGGTGCTTGGTGCGCGTGAAGACGAGCGCCTCCTCCATGTCGCCGCGCTCGAGGATGCGGATGAGCAGCTCGGCCTTGAGCTCCTGCGGCACCGGGTAGATGGCCTGCGTGATCCCGCGCGCCGGCTGTGCCACGCGGTCGGTCTCGATCTTCACCGGGTCGCGCAGCAGCTCGCGCGAGAGCTGCAGGATCTGCCCCGGCATGGTGGCGCTGAAGAAGAGCGTCTGCCGGTCGGCCGGGAGCTGCTTGAGGATGCGCTTGATGTCGGGGAGGAAGCCCATGTCGAGCATGCGATCGGCCTCGTCGAGCACGAGGTGTCGCACGCCGGCGAGCGAGGCATACGGCTGCTTGAGGTGGTCGAGCAGCCGCCCGGGCGTCGCCACCAGCACGTCCACCCCCTGCCGGAAGGCGCGCTCCTGCGGCCCCATCCCCACGCCCCCGTAGATCGCGGCGGCGGTGATCCCGGTGTGCGTCGCCAGCGCGTCCAGGTGCTCGAGGATCTGCCCCGCCAGCTCGCGCGTGGGGGTGACGACGAGCGCGCGCGTCGTGCCGCGCGACTGTGCCACCAGCTGGTGCAGGATCGGGAGCAGGAAGGCGGCGGTCTTGCCGCTCCCCGTGGCCGCGCAGCCGAGGACATCGCGCCCCTCGAGCGCGGGCGGGATCGCCTGCTGCTGGATCTGCGTGGGGTGCAGGAAGCCGAGTTCCTGCAGCGCGCGCAGGAGGGCGGGGTCGAGCGGGAGCGACTTGAAGAGCACGCGGCACCGGGTGGGAGACGCGGGGAATGTCGCCGCGCCGTGCGCGAAACGCGAATCACCGCCCTCACGCCCGGGGCCGGCGGGCGCAGCGCGCCGCACGGGGAGCGCGGTCAGATCACGTCGCTCACCGGATGCGCCGCGCCCTCGGCGAAGCGTGCGAGGCGGAGCGGCGTGATGTCGAGCGTCGTCGCGCGCCCGTCGAGGATCAGCTCCGCGGCCAGCCGGCCGAGCGCCGGCGAATGCATCACGCCATGCCCCGACGAGCCGTTCACGAGCACGAGGTTCGCGCACCCGGGTGCGCGATCGAGGATCACCGTCCTGTCGGGCGTGAGTTCGTACAGCCCGGCCCAGTGCGCCGCGTCGTCGAACGGCACGCCGCGCAGCGCCGGCACGCGCGCGTCGGTGAAGGCGCGCACCGCGTCCAGCCACGGTCGATGGAGCGCGAGCGACGTCGGGTGCGGGGCGGGCGTGTCGACCGGCCAGTTGAGGAGCGCCTGTCCGTCGCGCACGCGCAGGTGGAAGCCGTCGCGCGTCCAGATGGTCATCGGCAGCGCGTCGTGCAGCGCGGGGACGGGCATCGCCACGGCCACCTGCCGGCGCACCGGGCGCACCGGCAGCGCCACGTCCGCGAGTGCCGCGACGTCGGCGGCCCAGGCGCCCGCGGCATTCACCACCACGTCGCAGCGCACCGTCGCACGCTCGCCATCGCCACGCGTCACCGTGACGCCGGTGATGCGGCCGCCGCCATCGCGCGCAAAGGCGGTCACCCGCGCATCCCACGCCACGCGCACGCCGCGTCGCACGGCGTCGTCGCGAAAGCCGCGCAGGATCTCGCGCGGGCGGATCGTGCCGTCGCTCGGGCACCAGGCCGCGCCCACCGCGCCATCGAGCGCGGCATGCGGCGCGACTCCCTGCGCCGCCGCCGCGTCGAGCATCGTCGCCTCGTGCAGGCCGAGGGCGTGCTGCACCGCCTGCGCGCGCGCGAGCGTGGCGAGCGTCGCCGCGTCGTGCGCGAGGAAGAGGTAGCCCACGGGGCGGTAGTGCGGGTCGACACCCGTGTCGTCCGCGAAGCGGCGCAGCGCCTCGCGCGCGAGCAGCGAGAGCTGCACGTTGATCGGCGTCGAGAACTGCGCGCGATAGCCGCCCGTCGCACGCAGCGTGCTCGCCTCGCCCGAGTCGGCATCGGCGGCGCCGTCGACGAGCAGGACGTCGGTCGTCCCGCGCGCCGCGAGGTGCCAGGCCACCGCGGCGCCGATCACGCCGGCGCCCACCACCACCACGGCGACCTGCGAGGGGAGGGAGGCGTCGGGGGGCACGGGCGTGTGCGGCGCGGCAGGTCGGGGATGACAGGGACGCCGCACACCCTGTGCGAACGCGTCCCGCGTGCACCAGTTTACCCGGGGGCGCATCGGCACCGCCGGTCGACCGCGCTCTCCGTCCGCCAGCCCCGCGCGATGCGCCTCTCCGATTTCCTGCGCTACGCCGTCACCGTCTCGAGCGTCGCGGCGGCCCTGCTCCTGGCGGGGGCCTGCGTCCTCATGGGGCGGTCGTACCCGCGCCGCTTCCTCCGCCTCTGGGCGGTGGCCTGGCTCGGCGAGGCGATGTACGCGGTGAGCTCGACGCTCGCGCT
>JALOPO010000325.1 GCA_025453855.1 Gemmatimonadaceae bacterium | reverse complement strand
GGCCGCCGCCTGCACCTCGCCCGACTCGGCCACCGCGCGCGCCGCCCCCGCCGTGTCCCACGCCTCCTCGGTCACGTAGCCATGCCGCGCGAGGAAGGCGCCGCACTGCGCCAGCGCCACCGGGTGGCTGCGCACCACGCGCACCGACGCCAGCGTCGCCCCGTCGTGCGCGAGCAGCGCGTGCTGCACCGGCACCGTGACGTGCGACGTGATCCGGATCGCGATCCCGGCCGCTGCCAGCGCGTCGAGCGCGCCGTGCACGTCGCCGACGATGCGGTTCTCCACCGGGATCACCGCCGCGTCGGCACGCCCGTCGACCACCGCGTCGATCGCGCTCGTGAAGGTCGGGCACGGAAGCGGCTCGCCGGTCCCGCGCCACCAGTGGCGGACGGCCAGTTCGCTGAAGGCCCCGCGATCGCCCTGGAAGGCGACCCGCAGCTGCTCGATGCTCATGTGCCGGCCTCGGCACGGTGCGACGCGAGGGTCATCCCTCACTATCTACCGCGCCCTGCCAGCGTGCGCGAGCGCACGGCGCAGCGGCCGACCCGCGCGGGATCAGCTCACGAAGACGGCCACGCTTGCTCCCGCCATCACGAGCGCGGCGAGCGCGACCATCGCCCGCAACCCGCGCGCTGCGGGATCGCCGGCCATGTGGCGACGGTCACCGAGCACGTGCAGCAGGAGCACGAGGAGCACCGGGCAGAGCAGTCCGTTCACCACCGCGGTCCAGAACAGCGCGCGCAGCGGCGGGATCCCGCCCAGGTCGATCAGCACGCCGCCGGCGAGCGCGGCGAAGAGCACGGTGTAGAAGGCACGCGCCTGCCGCGGGCGGAAGTCCATCCCCTCGCGCCAGCCGAACACCTCCGACAGCGCGTACGCGGCCGATGCGGCCAGCGTCGGGATCGCGAGCAGCCCACGAGCCCGAGCGTGTAGAGGAGCATCGCGTGCGTCCCGGCCACGGGCACGAGCGCCTCGGCCACCGCGCGACTGCTCGCCGGTGCGATCACGCCGCGCACGTGCAGCGTCTGCGCGGTGACGAGCATGATGAAGAACATCGCGGCGGTGCTCGCCCCCGTCCCCGCGACGACGTCGATCATGCGCAGCCGGCGCTCGACCGGCGTGGAGCCGGTGCGCTCGCCGATGGTGATGCGCCCGTGCGCGCGCTCCTCCTCCACCTCCTGCGATGCCTGCCAGAAGAGGAGATACGGGCTGATCGTCGTGCCGAGCAGCGCGACGATGGTGAGCCAGCCGGCGCGATCATGCGGGAGCGACGGCACGAGCGTCGCGCGCGCCACGGCGCCCCAGTCGGCGCCGATCATGATGGCGCACGCCGGATAGGCGAGCAGCGACAGGGCGAGGAGCGTGAGCAGGCGCGCGACGGTGGCGTAGTGCAGCCACGCCGTGGCCGCGCCGATCGCGATCGCGAGCGCCAGCACCCACAGGTGCGACGGGCCGCCGCCGAGGAGCTCGATCGCGTCGGCCATCCCGGCGAGATCGCTGGCGATGTTGAGCGTGTTGGCGGCGAAGAGCGCGAACGCGGCGCCGAGCAGCACGGGACGCGGCACGGTGTGGCGCAGGGCGCGCGCGAGCCCGCGACCGGTCGTCATCCCCACGCGCGCGCTCGCGTACTGGACGCACGCGAGCAGCGGCCAGGTGAGGAGCGTCGTCCAGAGGAAGCCGGTGCCGTACGCGGCGCCGGTGAGCGAATAGGTGGTGATGCCCGACGGATCGTCGTCGGCCGCCCCGCTCACGAGGCCGGGGCCGAGCGCGCCACGAATCGCGCGCCAGGTGAGTCGGGTCGACGGCGCGGCGGTGGCGGACATGCCGCGCAATCACGACGGCGGCAGCGGCGGCGTCAACGCACGCAGGCGTGCGACGTCGCGACACGCATCGTGCGCGCGGACGCGGGGGGCGAACACGAGTTGCCCCTGGCAACCCGTCGGTCACCAGGGGCGAATCGTGCTTCGGGGCCCACCCGCCCTTCCACACGACGACAGCGCAGGGCCATCACTCGTTCGGTTCCGCGGGGTGCAGGGTGGGCACCGCCTCGGTACGGTGGCGTGTCGCCGTCCGTGTGCCCCCTATACGACCAGCCGCGCGGGAGGTAACAGGCCCGTCCGTCGGACGCGCGCGTGGTGGCCGCGCGCGCCCCGCCGCGCCGCCGCAGCGATGGCGCAAGTCGCTGCCGTGCAGGCACGTACGCCGGAGGGCGGGCCGTCGTGACGACGGCGCGCCCTCCGGCGCCGGCCGATCACGCGATCGGCTTCACGCGCTTGCGCACGACGATCGGCGCCACGCCGAGCTCCCCGACCTTGCGATTGAAGGCCGCCACGTCGTCGGCGAGCACGCGGTCGAGCCGCTGCGAGAGCGGCGCCCACTGCTGCACGAGCTCCTGCGTGCGGGTGAGCGCCCCCGTCGGCGGCCTGCCGATGCCCGCGCCGTGGATGTAGCCGTTGTCGCCGGTCACCTGCCCGTAGGCTTCGGCGATCTGGTTGTCGAGGCGCCCGCCGAAGCGCAGGATGTCGTACGCGACCTTGATGCGCGGATCGGTCATCCGGTTCTCGAGCGAGTCGAGCTGTGCCTCGAGCGTCGCCGAGAGCGGCGCGAGCTGCGCATCGACACCCGCCTCCTTCGCCTGTGCGACCGTCGCCTTCACCTGCGTGCGCACGGCGCGGATCGTCTCCACGGCGCGGTTGAGCGACTCGAGCGTGTCGCGGAGCACGCGCGCGGCGGCGAGCTGCGCGGCGTAGTCGGCGACGGTGACCTCGGGGAGGCGCGGGTCGGGGAGTACGCGGAAGCGGTGCGACTGCGTGATGGCCCCCGCCTGCAGCGACACCGTGTACTCGCCCGGCACCACCGGGATGCCGCCGCTGTAGCCCCAGAGCACCTGCTCCGGCGCGGCGCGCGGGCCGGGCCAGGTGAGGTCCCACGTCACGCGATGCGCGCCGGCCTTCACCGGGAGCGCCGCCTGCCCCGCCTTGCGGCTCTCGGCCGTGTCGGTGACCAGTCGGCGCACGAGCGTGTTGGCGGCGTCACGCACCTCGACCGTGTACGGCGTGGTGGCCGAGTCGCGCAGGAAGAGATGGAAGACGGCGCCCTGCGGCGGCGTCTCGAGCTCGATCTCGCGTCCCCCCGCGCCGCCGCCACCCGAGCGATCGGCACGCACCACGTCGCGCGGCGCGTGCAGCGCGATGGCGCTCGCGGGGCGCGCGGCGGCCAGTGCGTGGAGCGGCGAGAGATCGTCCAGGATCCAGAGCGAGCGCCCCTGCGTGCCGACGACGAGATCACCCTGGTGCACGCGCAGGTCGCTGATCGGCACCACCGGGAGGTTGCGCTGCAGCGACTGCCAGCGCGCGCCATCGTCGATGGAGACGAAGACGCCGAACTCGGTCCCGGCGTAGAGCAGCCCGCGACGCGCGGGATCCTCGCGCACCACGCGCACCGGATGGTCGGCGGGAATCCCGTTGGTGCCGTCGGCGATGCGCACCCACGACTTCCCGAAGTCGTCGGTGCGCCACGCGTACGGCGCGAAGTCGTCGAGGCGGTAGCGATGCGCGGCCACGATCGCGCGCCCGGGGCGCGACGCGTCGATGCGGTTCACCGTCGCCTGCTTCGGCAGGCCGGGGGGCGTGACGTCGGTCCACGTCGCGCCGCCGTCGCGCGTGAGCTGCACGCGGCCGTCGTCGGTGCCGGCCCAGAGCACCTTCGCATCGGCGGGGTCCTCGGCCAGCGCGAAGATCGTGTTGTACATCTCCACGCCGGTGCCGTCGCGGTTGATCGGCCCGCCGGGAAAGCCCTGCGTCGCGGCGTCGTTGGTGGTGAGGTCGGGGCTGATCACCTCCCAGTTCATCCCGCCGTCGCGCGTGCGGTGCACGTGCTGGCTGGCGTGGTAGACGACGCTGCGGTCGTGCCGCGAGACGAGGATCGGCGCCACCCACTGGAAGCGGTACTTCAGGTCACGCGCCGCCTGCCCCGCCTGCTGCTGCGGATAGGTGATGATCTCCTTGCGGTAGTCGCGCGCGGGCTCGTAGCGCGAGATCGCGCCGCCGTAGCAGCCGCCGTAGAGCACGTCGGGGTGATCGGGATGGAGCGCGATCGGCCCCGTCTCGCAGCCCCCCGCGTAGCGCCAGGCGTTGAGCGGGTGCATGGCGTTCGACTCGAGCCAGGCGGGGACGCTGATCGAGACGTTGTCCTGCTGCGCGGCGTAGACGCGATACGGGAAGCCGTTGTCCACGGCCACGTCGTAGAACTCGGCCGTGGCCTGCAGGTTCATGCTGCTCCACGACTTGCCCGGTGAGCGAGACCACCGCGCCGCCGTCGTCGGCGAGCCCCATGATCCGGGGATTCTGCGGGTTGATCCACAGGTCGTGCGTGTCGCCGTGCGGCACCGGCACCGCCTCGAACGTCTTGCCGCCGTCCACCGAGCGATGCAGCTGCACGCTCGTCACCCAGACCTCGTTCTCGTTGGTCGGGTGCGCGGTGAGGCGGTAGTAGTACCACGCGCGCTGGCGGATCTTGTTCTCGGCGTTCACGCGCGTCCACGTCGTGCCGCCGTCGTCGCTGCGATAGAGGCCGCCGGCCGGCTCCGCCTCGACCATCGCCCAGACGCGATCGGGATTCGCGGGCGACACGGCGACGCCCACCTTGCCGACGATCCCGGTCGGGAGCCCACCGGCGAGCTTCTGCCAGCTGTCGCCGCCATCGGTGCTCCGATAGACGCCGCCCTCCGGGCCGCCGGAGATCATCGTCCACGGCTTGCGCTTTGCGCGGGTGCATCGCGAGGTCGCTCGCACCCGTGCTGTCGTTCACGAAGAGCACCTGCTGCCAGCTGGCGCCGCCGTCCTTCGAGCGGTAGATGCCGCGCTCGCGGTTCTTCCCGAACGGATGGCCGAGCGCGGACGCGTACACGAGCTCCGGATTCGTCGGGTGCACGACGATGCGCCCGATGGCGCCCGTCTGCTCGAGCCCCATGAACTTCCACGTCTTTCCGGCATCGGTGCTCTTCCAGAGCCCGCGCCCGGTGCTCGTGTTGCCGCGGATGTCCTGCGAGCCGGTGCCGACGTAGATCACGTTCGGATCGGAGTCGGCGACGTCGATGGCGCCGATCGAGCCGCCGAAGCTCCCGTCGCTGATCGGCGTCCACCGGTGTCCCGCGTCCTCGGTCTTCCAGACGCCGCCTCCGGTGCTCCCCATGTAGAAGAGCATGGGCTGCCCGGCGACGCCGGCGATGGTCGTCGAGCGTCCGCCGCGCGAGGGGCCGATGCTCCGGTACCTGAGCGAGCCGAGGAGGGCGGTGTCGATGGCCGCCGCGGGCGCTGCGGCAGCGGGACGGGGCGCCCGCGCGCGCTGCGCATGGGCGGGAACGGCGGCGATGACCGCCAGCGGGAGGAGGAGGCGTCGCATCGGGTTCGCGGGTGGGGTGCGGCGCGGCGCGGACCGCGGCGCATCTTTCGGCCGGCACCGGCGGTGGCGGCGTCGACCAAACCAAGCGATCCACATCGTGATTGTCACGACGGCGACACCGTGGTGGCGCCATCCCCGGCTCATCCTCCTCGCGGCGCCGCTCCTGGTGTGCGCGCCGCTGGCCGGCGCACAGGAGTGGTCGGCCGAGGCGCGCGCGCTCCTCCTCGCCGGCACCGCGCTCGCCTGCTGGCTCACCGAGTGGACGCCGCCCTGGCTCCCCACGCTCGTGCTCTGGCTCGGCGTGCCGGCGCTGCTCGGGCCGCTCTCACCGGCCTTCGCACCGGCGGCGGTGCTGGGCTGGTCGGCCGATCCCGTCCTCGTGCTCTTCGCCGGCGGCTTCGCGCTCGCCGCCGCGGCCACGGCGCAGGGACTCGACCGCGTCATCGCGCGGGCGCTGCTCCGCCGGGCGCGCGGCGATGCGTGGCGCGTGGTGGTCGCCGCGGCCGTCGCCACGTGGCTGCTGAGCATGTGGATGTCGAACGTGGCGGCAGCGGCGCTCATGCTCGGCGCGCTCGCCCCGGTGCTCGCGTCGCCCCGGTGCGAGGAGGCGACACGGCGTGCGCTGCTGGTCGCGATCGCGATGGGGGCGAACACGGGCGGCATCGCCACGCCCATCGGCACCGGCCCGAACGCGATCGCCATCGCGCAGGCGGGGCGGTGGCACGCGATCACCTTCGTGGAGTGGATGGGGTACGGCGTCCCGCTGGCGGCGGGGCTGCTGGCCGCCGCGCTGCTGCTCACGCGCCTGCGACTGCGCCCGCACGGCACGCTGGTGCTCGACGATGCGGGCGATGCGGCGCGCGACGCGGCGATGCCACGCGAGCGACGACGTGCGCCGGCGCGCGTGGCGATCGTGGGCGCGCTCACGATCGCGGCCTGGCTCACCGAGCCGCTGCACGGCGTGGCGGCGTGGCGGGTGGCGGCGCTCGTCGCCCGCTGCTCCTCGTCGTGCGCGCGCTCCCGTCACGCGCGCTGCTGCGCCTCGACTGGTCGACGCTCACGCTCATCGCCGGCGGGCTCGCGCTCGGCGGGCTCCTCGAGGCGTCGGGGCTGGCGGCGCGGATCGGCGCGATGCTGGCCGCGCCCACGCTTCCGGAGACGACACGACTCGCCCTCGTGTGCGTGGCCGCGGCGCTTGGCTCCGCAGTCATGAGCAACACCGGCACCGCCACGCTGCTCATCCCGCTCGCGCTCCAGCTCGCGCCCGGCGCGGCGACCGCGATCCTCGTCGCAAACGCCTGTTCCCTC
>JALOPO010000324.1 GCA_025453855.1 Gemmatimonadaceae bacterium | reverse complement strand
GCGACGCGACACCGCCAACGTGATGGTCGCCTGCGGCAGGGACGCCGCCTCGACCACCGTCGCGGTCGACGTCGACACGGTCAAGGTCAAGGTCGGCGGACGCGTGCTGTGGCCCGTCACGGCGAGCGGCGCATACGACTCGATCGTCGTCGCCCCCAAGGACGACAAGCGGTGGCCCTTCGCCGGCAACCGGACCTTCGGCGGCACGAACCGCGTGCAGTCGCTCCCGGTCCGCGGCCCGAAGAAGGCCGACTACGCGTACAAGGTCACCGCCTTCTGCGGCGGGCCGAGCGGCTTCGCCAAGGTCCTCGACCCCGACATCTACGTCGACTGACGCCGCCGGCACGCCGGCGGCGCCGCACACCATGAGCACGACGACGGCGGGGCGCGCACTCCCGACCCGCATCGGGCCGTACGACATCATCCAGCTCCTCGGCGAGGGGGGCATGGGGATCGTGTACGAGGCCGAGGAGACGCACCCCGTCCGTCGCCGCGTCGCGCTCAAGCTCGTCCGGACCGGCCTCGACTCGGCCGAGATCCTCGGGCGCTTCGACGCCGAGCGTCGCGCCCTCGCCGTCATGAACCACCGCGGCATCGCCAAGGTGCTGCAGGCGGGGAGCACCGAGCAGGGGCAGCCGTACTTCGCGATGGAGCTCGTGCGCGGGCTCCCCATCACGCAGTTCGCCGACCACCGGCGCCTCAGCGTCCGCGACCGGCTCGCGCTCTTCATCGAGGTCTGCGAAGCGGTGCAGCACGCCCACCAGAAGGGCGTCATCCATCGCGACCTCAAGCCGTCCAACATCCTCGTCACCGACGAGGACGGGCGCAGCCAGCCGAAGATCATCGACTTCGGCATCTCCAAGGCGGTCAGCCCGCTCGGCGGCGACGCGCTCGTGCGCACGCAGCACGGGCTCGCGCTCGGCACGATCGCCTACATGAGCCCCGAGCAGGCCGATGCCGACGGCGGCGACGTCGACACGCGCGCCGACATCTACTCGCTCGGCGTGATGCTCTACGAGCTCCTCGTCGGCCACCTCCCGCTCGATCCGGCCGACGTCGGGCTCTTCGTCTTCCTCGCGCGCCTCGCCGCCGGCGAGTCGAATCCGCCCACACCGAGCGACCGGCTCTCGACGCTGGAGCGCGAGCGCGAGCAGATCGCCAAGCTCCGCCGCACCGACGTGCCGCACCTGCGGCGCGCGCTCAAGGGCGATCTCGACTGGATCATCATGCGCGCGATGCACCCCGACCGTGCACAGCGCTACGAGACGGCGACCGGCCTCGCGGCCGACATCCGCCGGCATCTCGCCGACGAACCGATCGTCGCGCGTCCGCCGAGCGCGCGCTACCGGCTCGGCAAGTTCGTGCGGCGCCATCGTGTCGGCGTCGCCGCGGCGGCGATCGTGTCGACGAGCGTCGTCGCCGGCGCCGTGGTCGCCACGGTCGGTCTCGTGCGCGCCGTCCGCGCCGAGCGGCTGGCGGCGCGCGAGGCGCAGGCCGCCACGGCGGTCACCGACTTCCTCGTCGGCCTCTTCAAGGTCTCCGACCCCGGCGCATCGCGCGGCGCGACGCTCACCGCCCGCGAGATCCTCGAGCGCGGCACCGAGCGCGTCGCGACCGAGCTCGACTCGCAGCCCGAGCTCCGCACGCGCATCCAGCAGGTCCTCGGCACGGTGCAGTTCCAGCTCGGCAACTACGTCGAGGCGCGCGGGCAGCTC
The DNA here is from genome assembly GCA_025453855.1 of Gemmatimonadaceae bacterium. Classification (GTDB taxonomy): domain Bacteria; phylum Gemmatimonadota; class Gemmatimonadetes; order Gemmatimonadales; family Gemmatimonadaceae; genus JALOPO01. The sequence goes on along the minus strand of JALOPO010000324.1, from coordinate 1,767 downwards.
GAGGCCGCGCTGCGCGCGCGCGAGCAGGTCTACGGCGCCGAGCATCCGCTCGTCGGCGAGACGCTCGCGGCCCTCGCCGAAGTCGCCCGCACGCGCGGCGAGTACGACGAGGCCGACCGCCTCTTCACGCGCGCCCTCGCGATCCAGCGCGCCTCGATCGGGGGCGAGAGCAAGGAGGTCGCCACCACGCTCGCCCTCCTCGCCGCCACGCGCGTCCGGCAGGGGCGCCCGGCCGAAGCGGAGTCGCTGTACAAGGCCGTGCTCGCGCTCGACGCGCGGGTGCGCGACCGCGCCGACCCGCGCCTCGCCCGCGACATGCGCGGCCTCGCGGCCGTGTACATGCAGCAGAAGCGCTGGACGCCCGCCGAGTCGCTCCTCAAGGAGGTGCTCGCCCTGCAGGAGGCCACCGTCGGGAGCGACCACCCCGATCTCGCGAGCACGCTCAGCAATCTCGGCGCGGTGTACTTCTTCCAGGGGCGGTACGACCGGGCGCTCCCCTTCTACAAGCGCGCCCGGCCGATCATGGAGCGGGCGCTCGGCGAGGAGCACCCGCAGGTCTCGGGCGTGATCAACAACACCGCCGAAGTCGCCTGGAAGCTGGGCGACCACGGCGCCGCCGACTCGCTCTTCCGCCGCGCGCTCGCGATGAAGCGCAAGGCCTTCGCGCCGACGAATCCGAGCATCGCGATCACGCTCAACCAGATGGCGGGGCTGCGACGCGACGAAGGGCGGTGGAGCGAGTCGGAGGCGCTCTACCGCGAGGCGCTCGCGCTCCGTGAGCGCGTCCTCGGCGCATCGCATCCCGATGTCGGCGAGACGCTCCGCGACTACGCCGCGATGCTGCGCAAGGCCGGCCGCGGCGACGAGGCGGCGCTCCTCGAGGAGCGCGCGGCGCGCATCCGCTGACGCGCCGGCGCGCGCGCGATCACGCCGCGCGCTGCCCCGCGTGCAGCAGCGCCGGCAGCGCCGCTCCCCACGCGAACACGAAGCGGTTCAGCCCGAACACCCACGCCACACCCGCGTGGAAGGCGACGGCGATCGTCACGACCACGAGCGCGGCACGCGGCCCCGTCCACGCGAGCGGCGCGAGGCACTCGGCGATGATCGTCCCCGCTCCGAGCAGCCGCGCCGCGAGGCCACCCGCGGCGAACCGCACCGGTGCCCCGTAGGCGGGGAGCGCGACGAACGCCGGCAGCGCGGTCCCCTGCCACCACCCCGACGCGCGCGCCTTCGCCAGCCCGGCGCGCAGGTACGACAGCGTGACCTGCGCCGCCACGAGCAGCACCGCCCCCTCGCGGAGCCGCATGCCGCCGAACGGGGCGATCGCGAGCGCGAGGAGCACGAGGGCGAGCATCGCGTCGGCCCCGCCGTTGACGCGCCCGCGCCACCGCACCGCCGTGAGCACCGTGGTGACGAAGGCCACCGCCGCCCACGCCGACGCACCGCGCGCGATCATCGCCACCCCGGCGATCGCCTGCAGCACGAGCAGCACCGTGAAGACCTGCGGGCGCAGCAGCGGCGCCAGCGCACCGCGCTCGGCGTCGAGCGCCGCCCCCTCGGTGATCGCGCGCAGCACCGGGTCGCGGCGCCGCACGAGCAGTTCGGCGGCGTTCACGCAGACCGCGACGCCGGCGAGGAGCGCCATCGCGCGCAGGGTGCCGTCGACGCCGAGGGGCATCACCGGTGCACCGTCCCGTCGAGCAGCGTGTCGACCTCACCGGTCGTGTCGTGCACGACCACGCGCCACGCCCACGCCCCGGCGGCGGG
>JALOPO010000323.1 GCA_025453855.1 Gemmatimonadaceae bacterium | reverse complement strand
CAGGTGCGCGAGTGCGCCGCGCGCCTCATGCGCGCCGCCAAGGAGCTCGGCACCGCGATCGTCGTCATCGGGCACGTCACCAAGGGTGGCGGCATCGCGGGGCCCAAGACGCTCGAGCACATCGTCGACACGGTGCTCTACTTCGAGGGCGAGACCGGCGCCGATCACCGCATCCTGCGCGCGACCAAGAACCGCTTCGGCAGCGTCGACGAGATCGGCGTCTTCCGCATGCTGGCCGAGGGGCTCGAGCCGGTCGCGAATCCGAGTTCGCTCTTCCTCAGCGAGCACGAGTCGGCGCCCAGCGGGAGCGCGATCACCGCGCTCATGGAAGGGACGCGTCCGCTCCTCGTGGAGCTGCAGGGGCTCGCCGCGCGCGCGGGCTACGGGACGCCGCAGCGCGTCACCAGCGGCGTCGATCCGCGTCGGCTCGCGCTCCTGCTGGCGGTGATGGAGAAGCGCGCCGGCTACGGCTTCGCGCAGCTCGACGTCTTCGTGAACGTCGTCGGCGGGCTGCGACTCGTGGAGCCGGCGGGCGATGCCGCGATCGCGGCGGCGCTCGCGTCGTCGGTGGTCGACAGGCCGCTACCGGGCGACACGCTCGTCCTCGGCGAGATCGGCCTCGGCGGCGAACTGCGCCCCGTGTCGCAGCTCGAGCGGCGCCTCGGCGAGGCGGCGCGTCTCGGGCTGACGCGCGCCTTCGTGGCCCGGAGCGGCTCGCGCGTGAAGGCCCCCGCCGGACTGCGCATCGTGCCGGTGGGCACCGTGCGCGAACTGCTCGACACTGTCCTCTCCTGATCCGCATGCACGAGCCCCGCGACGCCGGTTCGCCCGGCGAGATGGAGTACCATGATGGCGTGGCGGTGGGCGTGCGCGCCCCGGCGAACCTCGATCGCGAGACGACGCCGGCCGAGCTCCGCGATGTGGCGACCGATGTCCCGCGCGACGTGGGCGTGGTGATCGTCGCCGGCGGGAGCGGGACGCGCGTGGGTGGGTCGGAGCTCAAGCAGTTCCGCTGGGTCGCCGGCAAGCCGATGCTCCTGCACGCGCTGCAGACCTTCCAGCTCCGCCCCGACGTCGCGCTCGTGGTGGTGGTGCTGCCGCGCGAGTACGCGGCCGATCCGCCGCCCTGGGTCTTCCAGTGCGACATCGAGCGCCTGCTCGTGAGCACCGGCGGCAGCGATCGCATGCGCTCGGTCTACAATGGCCTCGAGGACATGCCCGAGGGCGTGAACGTCGTCGCGATCCACGATGCGGCGCGCCCGCTCGCCAGCGGCGCGCTCATCGACCGCGTGATCCGCGAGGCGCGCGCCGGCCATGGCGCGATCGCCGCGCTGCCGGTGGTCGACACCCTCAAGGAAGTCGACGAGACGGGGCGGATCGTGCGCACCGTCCCGCGCGAGCGGCTCTGGCGGGCACAGACGCCGCAGGCCTTCCCGCGCGCGATGATCGACGAGGTGCACACGCGCGCGCGCAAGGAACGGCTGACCGCCACCGACGACGCCGCACTCTGCGAGCACTACGGCTTTCCCGTGCAGGTGGTGCGGGGGAGCGAGCGCGCGCTCAAGGTCACGAGCGAGAGCGACTTCGAGCTCGCCGAGGCGCTCGCGCGCCTGCCCGAGTGAGCGGCGCGTGAGCGTCGTCAGCTGGCGCGACTTCGTGCGCCCGTTCTGGTCGGCGGACGAGGTGCAGGCGGCGCTCGCTTCGACGGTGGAACACCTCCTCGGGCACGGGCTGCTCGGCTATCCCACCGAGACGGTCTACGGCTTCGGCGGGATGGTCGACCAGGAGAGCGTCGAGGAGCTGGTGCGCCTCAAGCGACGCCCGCCGGCCAAGCCGTTCCTGGTGCTCATCTCGGACAGCCGCATGCTCGCACGACTCGGCCTCGAGATGCCGCCCGAGGCGGTGCGCCTGGCGGCGCGGCACTGGCCCGGCCCGCTCACCCTCGTGCTCCCGGGCGGCGAGGGGCAGCTCCCCGCGCGGCTGCGAGGTCCCGAGGGCGGGATCGCCGTGCGCTGGACCTCGCATCCGGGGCTCCAGCGCCTGATCGCCGCGCTCGGCTCGCCCCTCACCTCGACCTCGGCGAACCTTCCCGGGGTAGCACCGGCGGTGAGCGCACGTGAGGTGGTGGAGCAGTGGCGCCCCGTCATCGCGAGCGATCGCCTGCGCGTGCTGGATGGGGGGACGCTCTCTCCCTCGCCTCCCAGTACCGTGGTAGACTGCACCACACGGCGGCTCCGCGTGATCCGCCCCGGCGCCATCGCGGCGGCCACGCTGCGCGAGACCGTCCCAGACCTCATCGGCGATGCCTGACACTCCGCTGACGCTGCTCTTCGTCTGCACCGGCAACACCTGCCGGAGCCCGATGGCCGAAGTGATCGCGCGTGAGCTCGTGCGCGAGCGTGGCCTGGGTGCCGTGGCGGTGCAGAGCGCCGGGATCGCCGCCGACGAGCTGAGCGGCGCCTCCGAGGGATCGCTGCTCGTGGCCATGGAGCGCGGCCTCGACCTGTCGCGCCATCGCTCGCGGCAGCTGACCCGCGCGATGGTCGATGGCGCCGACCTCGTCCTCACCATGGGACCGAGCCACCTCGCGGCCGTGCAGTCGCTCGGCGGCGAGACCAAGGCGGCGCTCCTCGCCGACTACGCGACCTACGGCGAGAGCCAGCGACCGGTGAGCGATCCGATCGGGGGCGAGCTCCCGGTCTACCGCGCCACCTACGAGGAACTGCACCGCCTCATCCAGCGCGCGCTCGACCGGTGGCTGGCCGAACGCCCCTCGCGCACCCCGTGACGCGCGGCATTGCATGAGGGCGCGCCCCACGCGCCTCGTGCTGCTCGGCCATCCGGTCGCCCATTCGCTCTCGCCCGTCTTCCAGCAGGCCGCACTCGACGCGGCCGGCCTCGCGGTGCGCTACGAGGCGGTCGATGTCACGCCCGACGCGCTCGATGGAGTGTTCGACGCACTGATCGCGAGCGGCGCCGCGGGCAACGTGACGATCCCGCACAAGCCCGCCGTCTTCGCGCGCTGCGCGTACCGCACGCCGCTGGCGATGCGTACGGGTGCGGTGAACACGTGGTGGGTCGACGATGGCGTGCTGCACGGCGACAACACCGACGTCGCGGGTTTCGATGACGCGGCCTGCTCGCTCCTGCGCGATGTTCCGTCGGGCGCGCGCGTCGCGCTCCTCGGGGCGGGGGGCGCGGCGCGCGCGGTGGCGGTGGCCGTCGCCGACTGGCCCGGCGCGACGCTCGCGATCTGGAACCGGTCGCTGGCGCGTGCCCGCGAGCTGGCGCCACTCGGTCCGGCGGCGACGCGCGTGGAGGAGATCATGGCCGATGCGCTGCGCGGAGCGGATCTGGTGGTGAACGCGACCAGCGTCGGCCTGCACGACGACGGGATCATCATGAACCCGGCGGTCTTGGGTCGCGGCTGCGCCTGTCTCGACCTCGTCTACCGCGCCGACGTGACGCCGTGGGTGCGCCTCGCCCGCGCAC
>JALOPO010000322.1 GCA_025453855.1 Gemmatimonadaceae bacterium | reverse complement strand
CCGAGCGCGTTCACCTCGCACATGCTCACCAGCTCGCCGTCCACCGGCACGTGGAAGACGCAGTGCGCCAGGCGCTCGCGCCCGACCGGCGTCTCGAGCTCCTCGCGGCTCATGAAGTGGTGACTGACGACCACGAGCGGCGTCGCCGTCGCGCGCCCCGTCGCCAGCCGCCACGCCCCCCGCATCACCGCACCCTCGCCGACACGACGCAGCCAGTGCGCCGCGTACGGGAGCAGGTTGCCCAGCACGAACCGCGGCGCCGCGCACACGACCCCCGCCAGCCGCGCCCATCGCTCGGCCGGGTCGTCGAGGCGGAACGAGATCCCGCCGAACCGCGCCAGGAAGCCGTCGACCACGCGCACGTCCGTCGGATCGCGCGCGTCGCGCAACGCGTGATACGTTCGCGCGCCGTCGCGATCGGTGACGACCACGCCGTTGACCATGCGGTTGCAGGCGTGGTGCCCGAACCAGACGCCCAGCTCCGCCATGCGCGACGCACCACCGTCGACGCCGAGTCCCGCTGCCACCTGCGCCCACAGCGCCTCCACGGCCACGCCGCCGCCGTAGCCGTCCTCGGTGCGCCCCACCTGCGCGATCGGCTGGAAGGAGACGAGCCGGAACGCATCGGCATGGCCCGCGAGCCAGCGCACGACGTCGGGGACGCCCGCGAGGTTGTCGCGCGTCACCGTCATCGTCGTCGCCGCACGCAGCGGGCGCCCGGTGGCGCGCCGCGCGGCGCGGATCATCGCCGCGAACTCCTCGCGCAGCGGGTTCAACTCGGCTTCCGTGGTGGCGCGGCGCCATCGCTCACCCTGCCGGCCGCGCTGCGTCGTGTCGACGTGGATGCTCACCTCGGTGAGTCCGCCCTCGACCATCAGCCGCTCGAGCAGCCCGGGCTGCCGCCGGAACGAGTCGCCGTGCGTCATCAGCATCGGGATGAGGTCGAGCGAGCGTGCGTAGGTCAGGAGCGCGATCACCTCCTCGACCGGGCGGAGCGTCACCTCGCCGTCGGTGAGCTGCAGGTTGCCGGCGTGGCCGAGCACGGGGCGAAGCTGCCGCATCTGCGCCATGATCGCCTCGACCGGCTCGGCGGGGATGCGGTTCGCCTCCGCGTTCAGGTAGCAGCCGCGGCACGCGAAGTCGCAGCGCGGCATCGCGCCGATCGTCGCGCCGCAGCCGTTCCCCTGCCGCCCGAACATCTGCTGCGGCACGCGCAGCGCCGGGTCGAGGCCGGCCCAGTTCGCGGCCAGCAGGCGACGCGCCTCGTCCCCGACGGGACGGCGCACGATCGCGAGGAGGGCGCGCCACCCGCGCCGCGCGCGCGCGGGTGGCGCGCCCTGTGTCATGCGCCCTGCTTGTTGAGGCGCCAGTCGTACACGGTCGTCACCACCCTGAAGCGCCCGCTCTCGAGGAGCTGCCGCTCGGCCCCGGCGGGAAACCAGCGCGCGATGTAGCGCCCCACCGCCGCCTCGCTCCCCCCGAAATCCTTGATGTAGTCGCGGAACTCGGTGAAGATCGGGCTGAGGTGGACGGTGCGCGTCGCCACGTCGACACGGTTCTTGGTCGGGGAGCGCAGGAGGAAGATGCGAGCCTGGTCATCGAGCTGCGCGTCGAGTCGCGCACCGGTGTAGGCCTCGCTGCGCAGTGGCGGGCACCCCATCGCCGCGCAGACGAGGGCGAAGTGGATCCGCGGCTCGCCATAGCGCCGGCGCACGATGTCCTGCTCGATCTCGTCCAGCCCGTAGGCGCGTCCCCCGACCACGGCGAGCTTCTCGCGCCACGGCCCGTACGCCTTCACGACGCCGAACGTCTTGTTGATGTTGCGGATGCTCTCGCGCTCCGCGTGCTTGTTGATCAGCTGGATCGTGTATGCGTTGTACGCGTTGATCCACAGGGCGAGCTGCTCGTCGCGGCCGAGCGTCGCCGGATCGGTGGCGGCGAGCCGGGCCAGGTAGTCGCGGAAGGCCGCGTCGCGCGCGAAGGCGTCGTAGTCCACGAGCCCGTCGCGCACGTGTGCGCGCAGCAGGCGATCGAAGGCGGAGTGGTCCACGGTACGGTCCTGCACGCGGGGCGTGAGCGGTGACCCGTGCCACACGACGCCACCGGCCGCCACCGGTCGCGCATGCGCGCCGTCGACTGTCAGGAGCAGGGCGGCGAGTGCGATCGGACGGGCGAGGAACGCGAGCGTCATGGAGCGCCGTGGCACGTGGAAGCGAGGAGCCGCGTCGAGCCCCTGGCGTGAATCTACCCGCATGCGGTACGCCGGCCGCGGGCGCACGGATTGCTCCCGTCACGCGCGCCGGCGATGCGCGGGATACCGTTCACCGGGCGGCGGTGACGGCGGGCGTCCGCCTGCCGTCGCCCGTCGGCCATCGGCGATCCGACGACATCGGCGCGACGTAGTACCGGTGCGGACCGGCCGCGCTCGAACGTCGAGTGCACCGATCCGTTCGCTCCGCCGCGTGGCTGCCGCACCTGGCGCCACGTCGTGCACGCATCCGGCTTCCGATCACCCCATCGTACTCGTCCGCATGCACGCGTCGCCTTCCGTCGGTCCGCCACGCGCGTGGCTCCGCCCCGTCGTGGTCGCGCTCGTTGCCGCCGCGCTCCTGCTCGCACTCGGGCGCGCGGGCGGGGAGGTGGTGCCGACGTTCGCGGCATGGGTCCGCGACTTCGGCGCCTGGGGACCGGCGGCCTTCGTCGCGGGCTACGTCGTCGCGACGGTGGCCGGCATTCCGGGATCGCTGCTGACGCTCGCGGCCGGGGCGACCTTCGGTGTGTGGGCCGGCACGTTCTGGAGCTTCCTTGGTGCGACGCTCGGCGCATCGGCCGCGTTCGTCGTGGCACGTCACCTCGCGCGCGGGGCCATCGAGCGCCGCGCCGCGGTCGACCCGCGCTTCGGCGCGATCGACCGCGCCGTCGCCGCCGAGGGGCGTCGCATCGTCTTCCTCCTCCGTCTCTCGCCGGCCATTCCCTTCGTGCTCCTCAACTACCTGCTCGGCTGCACGCGCGTCCGCTTCCGCGACTTCGTGATCGCCTCCGTGGGGATGCTGCCGGGAACGCTCCTCTACGTCTACACGGGCAAGGTGGCCGGCGAGATCGCCGTCGCGACGGCCGGCCGCGCACCGGCGCGCGGCACGGGCTACTACATCGTCCTCGCACTGGGGCTCGCCGCCACCGCGGCCGTCACCATCCTGATCACGCGCACCGCGCGTCGGGCGCTGCGTGCGGCGGCCGTGACGGCGGACGATGCACCGGCCACGGCGATCGGGCGGCACGCATGAGCGCACCCGCGAGCCCGTCGTCCACGCAGGGACACGACGGAACGATCGGCAGCACACTGCAAGACGCCGCCGAGGCCAGTGATCGCATCCTGCTCCCCGACGACCCCGCCGACGCGCGCACACGCGCGCTCGTCCACCCGCGCGACTGGGTGAACCCGACCCCGGCCGCGCGATATCACCTGGTCGTGATCGGTGCCGGCACCGGTGGA
>JALOPO010000015.1 GCA_025453855.1 Gemmatimonadaceae bacterium | reverse complement strand
CGTGTCGCGGCCGCGATCGGCGGGTGGCTCGGTCGGCTCGCGTACCGCCCGTTCCGCGTGCGCGCGAAGACGGTGGAGGCGCAGGTGGCGTTCGCCTTCCCGCACTTCACCCCCGCGCAGGTGCGCGCCACCGCGCGCGCCGCCTTCGACAACCTGGGGCGCACCGCCATCGAGGCGGCGGTGGTGAGCGCGCGCGGCCGGAGCGCCGTGCGCGACTACACGCCGATCGAGGGGATCGAGCACCTGCAGGCGGCCCACGACGCGGGGCGCGGCGGCGTGATCGTCGCCGGCCACGCCGGCAACTGGGAGCTCGCGGGAGCGGCCATCGCCGCGCACGGCTTCCCGTGCGACGCGATCGCGCGCCACATGGGCAATCCGCTCTTCGAGCGCTACCTCACGCGCGTGCGCGAGGTCTCGGGGCTCACCATCGTCTTCGACGACGAGGCGGTGCGCCGCATCCCGCGCGCGGTGAAGGAGGGACGCTTCGTCGGGCTCCTCGCCGACCAGGGCGTGCTCGGCCTCGCGAGCACCTTCGTGCCCTTCTTCGGGCGCATGGCCAAGACGCCGCGCGGCCCGGCCGTCTTCGCGCTGCGCATGAACGTCCCCGTGCTCTTCGCGGTCGGCGTGCGTGACGAGCAGCAGCGCCCGCGCCTCAAGATCGAGCCGATGGACGTGACGGTGACCGGCGATCGCGAGCATGACGTGGAGGTGCTCGTCGCCGCGTACACGCGTCGCCTCGAGGAGCACGTGCGGCAGTATCCCGGGCAGTACTTCTGGCAGCACCGGCGCTGGAAGCGGCAGCCCGAGGGCGCACCACCGCTCCCGCCGGGGCTCTGACCGCGATGCTGCAGACGATCCTGCGCGACGGTCGCGGGCGCACCGGGCTCGCGCTGCTCGTCGTGCTCGCGCTGGCGGCGCTGCTCGCGCCGCTCATCGCACGCCACGATCCGGTGGCGGTCGATCTCGGCAATGCGCTCGCGCGTCCCGGTGCCGCGCACTGGCTCGGCACCGACCTCCTCGGCCGCGACGTCTGGGCGCGCCTCGTGCACGGCGCGCGCGTCTCGCTTGGTGTCGGCGTCGGGGCGCAGTCGATCGCCCTCGCGCTCGGTGGCGTCGCGGGGCTCGTCGCCGGCTACTACGGCCGCTGGCTCGACGACGTGGTGATGCGACTCGCCGACGTGACGCTCGCCTTCCCCACGCTCCTCCTCCTGATCGCGATGGTCGCCGCGCTGCAGCCGTCGCTCGGCGTGGTGACGCTCACCATCGGGATCGTGGGGTGGGCCGGCGTGGCGCGTCTCGTGCGCGGGCAGGTGCTGGTGGTGCGCACGCTCGACCACGTGCAGGCGGCGCGCGCGCTCGGCGCCGGCGACGTGCGCATCCTCGCGCGCCACGTGCTGCCGGCGGTCGCGAGCCCGCTGGTGATCGCCGGGACGCTCGGCATCGCCGCGGCGATCATGGCCGAGTCGTCGCTCTCGTTCCTCGGGCTCGGCGTGCAGCCGCCGAACCCGAGCTGGGGCGGGATGATCGCCGACGCGCGCGACCTCGCGCAGCTCCGTCGCGCGCCGTGGACCTCGCTCGCGCCCGGATTCGCCATCGGCGCGAGCGTCCTCGCCTTCAACCTGCTCGGCGATGCGCTCCGCGACGCGAACGATCCGCGCCACGCGGCACGGCGCCTCGCGCGCACCGTCGACCACCCGCTTCCCGCGTGATGCGATGACGACCTCCCTCATGCACGACCTGGTGCCGGCCTTCGCCGCCGCACGCACCATCGAGTACCCGTGGATGGACGACGCCGGCGCCGCGACCTACCTCGATCATGCCTCGACGGGCGCGATCCCGCGGCGGGGGGCGGCGGCGCTCGAGCGCTACGCGCGGCTGCGCCACCGCCCGCAGGAGCTGCAGGCCGAGCACTTCTTCCCGGTGCTGGCCCGCAGCCGCGAGCTGGCGGCGCGGCTCATCGGCGCGAGTGCGCGCGAGATCGCGCTCACCACCAACACGACGCACGGGCTCAACCTGGCGGCCTTCGCGCTCCCGCTCGAGGCGGGGGACGTGGTGCTCATGCCCGACGGCGAGTTCCCGGCCAACGTCTTCCCGTGGCTGGTGCGCGCGCGTCGCACCGGGGCAACGGTGGTCCGCCTCCCGCTGGTGGATGGCGTGCCCGAGGAGGCGGCGCTCCTGCAGGCGATCGCGACGCACCCGCGCGTGCGCGGCGTGGCGGTGAGCTGGGTGAGCTTCTGGAGCGGCGCGCGACTCGACCTTGCCGCGATCGGCGCCGCCTGCCGCGCGCGCGGGGCGTGGTTCACGGTCGACGCGATCCAGGGACTTGGCGCGCTCCCGCTCGACGTGAAGGCGGCGGGGATCGACGTGCTCGCGTGCGGCGCGCAGAAGTGGCTGCAGTCGCCGTGGGGGACCGCCTTCGCCTACGTGCGCGACGAGCTCGTGACGCAGCTCGAGCCGCCGGTGGTGGGATGGATGGCGACCGAGGGAAGCGAGGACCTGGGTGCCATGTGCCACTACCGCGAGGACTGGTTCGGCGACGCGCGCCGCTTCGAGCAGATCACGCTCCCGATGCAGGACTTCGCGGCCATGAACGAGTCGCTCGCGCTCTTCCTCGAGCTCGATCCGCACGCGGTGGCCGCGCACATCGCGGCGCTCGGCGACCAGGCGGTGGCCTGGGTCGACGCGCACCCGCACGTGCGACTCGTGACGCCGCGAGCCCGGGCGCAGCGGGCCGGTGTCCTCGCGTTCGTCCCGCCGGACGTGGCGGGCACGTCCGCGCGGCTGCGCGCGGCGGGCGTGATGCACTCGGTCCGCGAGGGGTGCGTGCGCCTGTCGCCCCACTGGTACACGACGCCCGCGGCGTTCGCGCGCGCGCTCGACCTGCTCGATGCGTGACCATGTGCGTCCGGCGGCGCCGTCGACAGCGGGCGCGCAGGCTGGCATCATGCACGCCGCCCCTGCGTCCCCGCCGCCACCACGATCCCGCCTTCCGATGACATTCCGCGTCCTCGCCCTGCTCTGCATCGTCGCGCCGCTCGCGGCCCAGGCCCCGGCGGCCGCGGCGTCGGCCCCCGTCACGATTCCGCCGGCGGCCGAGCAGGTCGCCGCCGCCGTGCAGCCGCTCCCGCCCGAGCTGCGCGACGGCGCGATGGTGCTCGGCTACGACGCCGGCGGAAAGCTCGTGACGCTCCGCGCCGGCACGAACGACATGCACTGCCTCGCCGACGATCCCGCCGAGGCGGCACGCTTCCACGTCGCCTGCTACCACAAGGCGCTCGAGCCCTTCATGGCGCGTGGTCGCGCGCTGCGTGCCGCCGGCACCACGGGCGACCAGGTGGACAGCGTGCGCTTTCGCGAGGTGCGCAGCGGCCGCCTCGCGCTCCCGCGCGGCGCCTGGTCGCTCTACTCGCTCACCGGCGGCACGTGGGATCCGGCGGCGCGCACGCTCACCGGCGCGCGCCCCCTCTACGTGCTCTACATGCCGTACGCGACCGTGCAGAGCACGGGGCTGAGCGACAAGCCGGGCAAGGGGCCGTGGCTGATGTTCCCCGGCACGCCCAAGGCGCACCTCATGCTCACGCCCACGATGTGATGCGCGTGCCGTGCGATGCGCAAGCGCGCGTCGCACGGCCGTCGGCGCCGCCGCAGCCATGTCGTCATCTCGCTCGCGCCCGCGATGAAGCGCCGCACCTTCCTGCTCGCGGGGCTCGGTGCCACCGGGGCGCTGGTGCTCGGCTGGGGGCTGCTCCCGCCGCGGCAGCGCATCACGCCGTCGGCGCCGCTCCCGCCGCACGATGGCGAGGTGCCGCTCAACGGCTGGCTCGCGATCGGGACCGACGGGCACGTCACGGCCTACGTGCCCAAGGCCGAGATGGGGCAGGGGATCCACACCGCGCTGGCGATGGTCATCGCCGAGGAGCTCGACGCCGACTGGGCGACGATGCGCGTCGCGCACACCGGGATCGATCGCATCTACAACAACGTCGCCACCATCGTCGACGGGCTCCCGTTCCATCCCGACGACGACGGCGTGATCCGTCGCACGATGGCGTGGCTCACCGCCAAGTCGATGCGCGAGGTCGGCGTGATGATGACCGGCGGGTCGAGCAGCGTGAAGGACTGCTGGGAACCGATGCGACTGGCCGCCGCCACCGCGCGGGCGCAGCTGGTGCAGACGGCGGCGCGCGCGTGGAAGGCGGACGCGAGTGACTGCACCACCGCGAACGGCGTGGTGCGGCACCGCGACGGTCGCACGATCGGCTACGGTGCGCTCGTCGCGAGCGCGACGCCGCTCGCTTCGCCCGGAACGGTCGCGCTCAAGGCGCCGCGCGACTTCCGGCTCATCGGCACGGCGCAGCCGCGCATCGAGCGCGGCGACAAGGCGCGTGGCCGCGCCACCTTCGCGATCGACGTGCGGCCGGCGGGGATGCTGCACGCGGCGATCGTGCATGCGCCGGTGCTGGGTGGCCACGCGACGCGTGTGGACGACACGAAGGCGCGTGCGATGCCGGGCGTGCGCGCGGTGACGATCGTCCCGCCGCTCCGCGGGAGCACGGGGGGCGTGGCGATCATCGCCACCTCGCACTGGCAGGCGCGCCAGGCGCTGGCCGCACTCGACGTCACGTGGGACGACGGCCCCGCGGCGACGATCTCGTCGGCCGACGTCACGCGCGCACTCGAGACCGCGGTCGCCGCCGATGACGGCTTCGCCTACCACAGCGTCGGCGATGCGACCGCCGCGCTCGATGGTGCGGCGACACGGCTCGACGCGACCTATCGCGCCCCGTACCTCGCGCACGTCACCATGGAGCCGATGAACTGCACCGTGGTGGTGCGCGACGACGGCGCCGAGTGCTGGGCCGGGACGCAGGTCCCCGGTCTCGCGCGCGATGCGATCGCGAGCGTGCTCGGGATCGACGCCGCGCGCGTGGTGCTCCACGAGCAGTACCTCGGCGGCGGCTTCGGGCGCCGGCTCGAGACCGACGTGATCGCGCAGGCGGCGCACGTGGCGCGCGCGGTGCGCGGGACGCCGGTGCAGCTCGTCTGGAGCCGTGAGGAGGACACGCGGCACGACTTCTACCGCCCGGCGTGCGTGGCACGGTTCCGCGCCGGCCTCGATGCGCAGGGGCAGCTCACGGCGTGGCTCGCGCACTCGGCGTCGCAATCGGTGGTGCGCGCGTATGCCCGCCGGCACTTCGACATCGGCCTCCCGGGGATCGACAAGACGCAGAGCGAGGGGAGCTACGACCTGCGCTACGAGGTGCCGTCGGTGCGCGTGACGCACACGCACGTCGACCTCCCGATCCCGGTGGGCTTCTGGCGCGCCGTCGGGCACTCGCACCAGGCGTTCTTCACCGAGTCGTTCGTCGACGAGGCGGCGCACGCGGCCCGGCGCGACCCGGTCGACTTCCGGCGCGTGCTCCTCGCGAACCATCCGCGCCAGCGCGCGGTGCTGGAGCGCGTGGCGCGCGAGTCGGGGTGGGGGACGCCCACGTCGCCGGCGCCCGACGGCGCGCCGGTCGCCCGCGGCGTGGCGCTGCACACGTCGTTCGGCACCACCGTCGGCCAGGTGGTCGAGCTGTCGATCGGCCCCGATCGCCGCCCGCGCGTGCATCGCGTGACCTGTGCGCTCGACTGCGGCATCGCGGTGAACCCCAACCACATCGCGCAGCAGGTCGAGAGCGGCGTCGTCTTCGGTCTCGCCGCGGCACTTAATGGCGAGGTGACCATCGACACGGGACGCGTGCGCGAGGGCAACTTCGACACCATCCGCCCGCTGCGCCTGCCGGAGATCCCGGTCGTCGCGGTGCACGTCCTCGAGAGCGCCGGGCATCCCGAGGGGCTCGGCGAGCCGGGGCTGCCGCCGGTGGCGCCCGCCGTGGCCAACGCGCTGTTCGCACTCACCGGCGTGCGGCTGCGCACACTGCCGCTGCGCCTCCCGGACTCCGTCCCGCTTCCCGTCACGCCGGCAGCCACATGATCACCATCACCGTGGACGGCACGCGTCACGAGCTCGACGTCGATCCGTCGATGCCGCTCCTCTGGGTGCTGCGCGACGTGCTCGCGAACACGGGCCCCAAGTTCGGCTGCGGCCAGGCGCTCTGCGGCGCGTGCACGGTGCACGTGAACGGCGCCGCGACGCGCGCCTGCGTCCTCCCCGTCTCGGCCGCGCAGGGCAAGGCGATCACCACGATCCATGGCGTGGAAGGTCCCGTCGCCGACGCGGTGCTCGCGGCCTGGGACCAGGTGGACGTGGTGCAGTGCGGCTACTGCCAGCCGGGACAGGTGATGTCGGCCTGTGCGCTCCTCGCCGTCAATCGCGCGCCGAGCGATGGCGAGATCGACACCGCGCTGCGTGGCAACCTCTGTCGCTGCGGTGCGTACCAGCGCATCCGCGCCGCGATCCATGCCGCGGCGGAGCGGCTCACGGGGCCGGGTGCCGGTTCCGGTTCCGGTTCCGTGCGGGGAACTGCCGGGTGAGGCAGTGAACTGCAGGGAAGGGCAGTGGACTGCAGGAACAGCGTGGTGAGGCAGGGACTGCGAGGAACGGCGAGGGTGATGTGGGGAGGGCGCCGGCATGCGTCGGGTTCACGCGCCATGCTCGCGTACCGGCGCGGGACGCTTCAACGAGACGAACGACAGAGAGAAGAGCAGGCGGATTCCAGGGATCCGCCCTTGTGCAGACGACGTCCACGCCGTCCCTGCCGTTCCCTGTCTGTCCATGCCTTTCCTGCCTGTTCATGCTGTTCAGGGCACCATCACCAGGAGATGTCACGGCGCCGTGGACGCGGCACGACGTCCACGCAGTCCCTGCCGTTCCCTGTCCGTCCCTGCTCTTCCTGTCAGTTCATGCCGTTCAAGGCACCGTCACCACAAAGAGCGACGCAACGAAGGCCCGAGGAACGCGCACGCCCCCGCCCGGCGCACCGGACGGGGGCGTGCTCACGGCGCGAGGATCACGGACTGCTGCTCGTCGCGCCGAAGGTCTGCGTGGCGCCGTCGGTGATCTGGTCGAAGCCGAGCGACGTGCCGCCGAAGGCGATGACGGTCCAGCGGAACGGCGTGCCCGTCACGAGTCCCCAGGTGTTGAGCCACCCGGCAACGCTGCTCAGGTCGGGGAGGGTCACGTCCCAGTTCGTGATCGTCCCCGCGTAGCCCGACGTGACGAAGACCGAGGCGTCGTTGCCGTTGCTCTGCTCGTACTGCACCGAGAGCACGCGGTTGTACTCGGGCTGCAGTGCGACCACCGTGCGCGGGCGCTGGTACGGCGCGGTGGCGGCCGTGGTGACCGTCGGCGTCGCCACCGCCGGCGGGAGCGCGAGGCTCACGTCGCTCGGCGCCCGGAAGTAGCGCTGGATGCTGCGGAAGGTGTTGCCGCCCCCGCCCGACGATTCGAAGGCGACGATGCGCTGGAACTCGCCGCTCTGGAGCTGCGCCACCGGGAGCGCGTCGATCGGCTGGGCCCCCGCGACGAGGTTCGTCAGCTGCCCGATCGTCCCCTGCGCCGAGCCGGCCTGGCCGACATAGGCCGTCGACACGAAGCGCGTCCCCCCGCCACCGCCGGTCACCGTGACGTTGAGCGGCACCGGCGCGAACGCCTCGGCCGCGCCGAAGTCGAGCACCGGGATCGTGGCGTTGTTGGCGAGGTTCAGCCCGCGGCGCAGGATCACGCGATCGACGCGCTGCGAGACCGCGTTCGTGCGCGTGGCGATCAGGTCCTGCGGCCCGTCGCTCACGTTCTGCAGCGTGAACGTGGTGGTCGGCGCGGTCGCGATCGTCGTGGCGTAGCCGAGCGACACGTTGGCGAGCTGCCCGGCGGCGACGCCGGCGACGCTCCCGGTCAGCGTCTTGTTCTGGCAGTTCGCGAAGTTCACGCCGCGTGCGTAGTTGCCCAGGTCGGCGGTGGTCAGGTAGATCACGCGCAGCTCGAAGCGTGTCCCGCTCGTGTCGACGTAGGCGATGCCGCCGCGGCCGGAGGGGAAGGCGACGTTGTAGGTCGCGCCGCTGGTCGGCGTCTGGCGCGTCCATGCCCCGGTGCCGTCCTGCACCGCGAGCCAGATCGGCGCGTCGGCGGCGCAGAAGGCGACGGGCGTCCCGGTCACCACCGGCGGCGCCTGCACCGTGACGGGTATCGTCGCCGTGGCCGCCGGGATCCCGGTGCCGGTGGCGGTGACCGTCACGTTGTACGTCCCCGCCGCCGTCCCGGCCGCCGCCTGCACGGAGAGTGTGGCCGAGGTGCCGGTGACGTTCGCGTTCGGCGTCACCGAGGCGGTGAGGCCGGCCGGTGCACCGGCCGCCGTCGCTGCTGCCAGCGCGACCGCGCCGGTGAACGGCGCACCACGCGTGATGGTGAGCGTCGACGTCTGCGCTGCGGCACCGGCGACCATCGTGAGCGAGGTCGGCGCCGCGGCCAGCGACACGCTCCCGGCCGCGGCCGCCGTGACGCCGATCGTGAGCGTCGCCGAATCGGTCGCCACGCCGCTCCCCGACGCGACCACGCGCACCGGATAGCTCCCGGCCGCGACACTGCCGGCGACCGACACCGCGAGCTGCGCCGTGGTGGCGCCGGCCGCGATCGACGTCGGCGTCGCGGTGACGGTGATGCCCGCCGGCGCGCCGTTCACGACGAGGCCGACGGCGCCCGCGAAGTTGCCGCCGCGCGTGATCGTGGCCGTCGCGTTGCCGGCGGCCCCCTGCGCGATCGAGAGCGGCGTGGGGGCGACGGCGATCCGCAGCGTGGGCTGCGGTTGCACCGGATCGTCGCCGCCACCACCGCAGGCCGTGAGCATCGTGGTGGCGACGCAGGTGGCGGCGATCGCGCGGTGCAGGCGCCGCAGCCGGTTGGACGTGTCGTGCATGTGCGATCCTCGAGTCGGGGAGGGAGCGCGCCGGTCAGGATCGGCCGGCACGACGGACTTCGCGCGGCGGACGTCTCGCGCGTCGATCGCGCGCGATGGCGCACCCCGCCGCGTGCACATGCGTCGTCGCCGCTCTCTCGCGTCCACCCGTCCACGCGCACCGGTGCGTGTGGCAATGCTTCCGCTCGCCGCGACGGCGCGACGCGAAGCGACGATGCCCGCGTCCCATGAAGGACGCGGGCATCGGTCGAGTGCTCTCGCGGCGGGGCCTCGTCGTGGCGTGCCCGTCCGGTGGCGCTCACGCCACGGTGTGGCGTGCGCTCAGTTGCTCCAGACCACCACCATCGGCGGCGTGCAGCCGCGGGTGTTCACCGTGCGGACCTGGAAGTCGCCCGTGTACACCTCCACGAATTCCACGTCCTCCGGCCTGATGCTCCACAGCGCGCGCGCGATCGGCGCGACCCCATCGGCGATGACGCAGAGGTTCGGCGGCAGGCACCCGCCATCGAGCGTGAGCACGTTGCGCACGCCGGCCTGCAGCCGGGAGAGCACGCCGGGGACACGCGTGATCGCGCAGTGCAGCTGCGACTCACCGACCGCGAGGAGCTGGTCGCGCGAGAGGTAGAGGCTCGCCGTCGCACGGTAGCGCTGGCGGCGCTCGAGGTCGATGAAGGGCCACTCCGCATCGCCGAAGCCGGCGCGCCGCTCCGGCAGGTTCCCGAGCGGCGACATGCGGACCGTCAGCTCGCGCAGGTCGGCCCGCGCGAAGGTGACGGCGCGCTGCACCTGCTGGAACGCGCGATGCCGGACCCGGAGCAGCGCGCCACCCGCCGCCACGTCGAGCAGCGCGAAGCTGCCGTCGCCGGCGGTGATCGCGGTGCGGCCGCGCTCCGTGCGTCCGGACGTGAAGAGCGTGACTTCGGCGTCGGGGATCCCGTCGCCCTGCGCATCGACCACCATGCCGCGGACGCCGCTCAGCTCCGCGTTCACGGTGTCGGTCGCGAGCCGTGGCGGCAGCGCCGCGAGCACCAGCCGGAGCGTGTCGTCACGCGCGGCCGCGCACGGCGCCAGCACGGCCCGCGCCGGGCGGTAGCCGAGTCGGCGCGCGGCGATGCGCAGGGTATCGCAGCTGACCGGGCGCAGCATGAACCGCCCGAGCGAATCGCTGCGCCCCATCGAGGCGCCGGTGGTGACCTGTGCGAGCGGCACGGCGCGCCCCGCCCCGTCGATGGTGCGCCCCGCGATGGGCCGCGGAACTGGCCCCCGCGCCGCCGCGGGCGCCGGCTGCGCCGCCGCGAGCGAGGCCGCGCCCGTGAGCGCGAGGAGCCCGCGTCCCGCGATGCGGCCGATGCGCGTGCGCAACGTCACCATGTTCCGCTCCTCGCCCCCGTCGGGATCAGCGCGATGCCGGCCGATCGGCGGCGATCGCACGCGTGATGCGCGAGCATGTCACGTGACGGACGCTACCCGGTGGTCGAGGCGGCGGTTCCGCCTCGCGTCTGCGTCAGGCGGTTACGCATGCGGCACGCATTCGCAACGGCCGCGCGGCGCGCATGCATGGTCCGCCGAACGCGCACCGGCCACACGCCGGCACCCGTCGCCGCTCGTGCACTCACCCCTGCACGCGCACCAGCCCGTAGTCGCGCGCTCCCTTGCGCAGCAGCAGGTGCCCGCCGCGCAGCAACCGGTCGCGATCGATCGTCGTGTCGCCCGCGCCGAGCTTCACCCCGTTCACCGAGAGCCCGCCCTGCTGCAGAAGCCGGCGTGCCGCCCCCTTGCTCTCCGCGAGCCCCGCGTCGGCGAAGAGCGCGAGCGTGTCGAGCGCGCCGTCGGCGGCGGGCGTCACCGACGCGAACGGCACCTCGCGCGCGAGCGCCGCCAGCGCCTCGTCGGAGAGCGTCGCCGGGTCACCCTTCTGGAAGAGGAGCGTCGAGAGCTCGATCGCCGTGCGCGCCGCCGCCTCGCCGTGGATGAGCGTCGTCACCTCGCGCGCCAGCGTGCGCTGCGCCTCGCGCGCGGCCGCGTTCTCGCCGATCGTCGCCTCGAGCGCCTCGATCGTGGCGCGGTCGAGGAGCGTGAAGGTGCGCAGCAGCTTCCCGGCATCGCGATCGTCACCCTGCAGGAAGTACTGGTAGAACGCGTACGGCGTCGTCCTCGCGGCGTCGAGCCAGACCGCCCCCGCCTCGCTCTTCCCGAACTTCTGCCCCGCGGCGTTGGTGAGCAGCGGGAGCGTCACGCCATGCACCTCGGCGCCGTGCAGCTTGCGCACCAGCGTCGTCCCGGCGGTGATGTTCCCCCACTGGTCGCTTCCGCCGAGCTGCAGCGTCACGCCGTGGCGCCGATGCAGCTCGGCGAAGTCGTGCGCCTGGAGCAGCATGTAGCTGAACTCCGTGAAGCTGATCCCGCTCTCGCTCGCCAGCCGGCTCTCGACGCTGTCCTTCTGCAGCATCCAGTTCACGGTGAAGTGCTTGCCCGTGTCGCGCAGGAACGTGATCAGGTCCAGCGATCGCAGCCAGTCGCCGTTGTCGACCAGGCGGGCCCCCGTCGCGCCGTCGAAGTCGAGCACGCGCCCCAGCTGCGCGCGGATCGCCGCCACGTTGGCCTGCACCTCCTCCACCGTCTTGAGCTGCCGCTCCGTGGCCTTGCCGCTCGGGTCGCCGATCAGCCCCGTGCCGCCGCCCACGAGCGCCACCGGCCGGTGCCCGCACCGCTGCAGGTGCACCAGCCCCATGAGCGAGACGAGGTTCCCCACGTGCAGCGAATCGGCCGTGGGATCGAAGCCGCAGTAGCCGCTCACCGGCCCCGCCGCGAGTGCGGCGGCGGCGCCGTCGGTCTGCTGGAAGAGGAGCCCGCGCCACGCGAGCTCGGCGAGGAAGTCGGTCGGGGATGACGCCATGCGACGAAGCTAGCGCCACCGGCCCCGGCCGCCGATCGCGGCCGCAGCCCGGACGCGCAGTCAGCAGCGCACCGCCGCGCTCGTGTTCGCCATGGCACCTGACGCGACCGCCGCGGTAGCTTCACGCGTGCCCGCCTCGCGTCCCTCGCTGCTCGCGCGCCTCGCCCGGCTGCGCATCGTCCGCGCGCTCGCCTGCCTCGTCCTCGGCGTCGGTGCCTTCGGCACCGGTGGCCTCGTCGCCGGCTGGCTCCTCGTCTGCGCCAACGGCCAGTGCCCCAACGCCGCCGCGCTCGACGGCTACACGCCGCGGCAGACCTCGCGCCTCTACGCCATCGACGGCCGCTTCCTCGCCGAGCTCGGGCTCGAGCGGCGCACGGTGACGCGCCTCGCCGACATCCCGCCGATCGTGCGGCAGGCCTTCATCACCACCGAGGACAAGCGCTTCTACGACCACCCCGGCATCGACTTCGTCCGCATCTTCGGGTCGGTGGCGGCGAACGTCGTCCGCGGCGGCTTCGCGCAGGGCTTCAGCACGATCACCATGCAGCTCGCGCGCAACATCTTCCCCGAGCGACTCACGCGCGAGAAGTCGATCGTGCGCAAGCTGCGCGAGGCCAAGGTCGCGCTCGAGATCGAGCGGCGCTACAGCAAGGACCAGATCCTCGAGCTCTACCTCAACCAGATCTACTTCGGCAACGGCGCCTTCGGCGTCGAGAGCGCGAGCGAGCGCTACTTCGGCAAGAGCGTGCGCGACCTCGTCCTCCCCGAGGCCGCGCTCCTCGCCGCGCTCCCCAAGGCGCCCGAGCGCTACAACCCGCGCCGGAATCCCGATCGCGCCATCCAGCGGCGCAACGTGGTCGTCGAGCTGCTCCGCCGCGACGGCAAGGTCACCGACGCCGAGGCCTCGCTCGCGCGCGCCTACCCGCTGCAGCTCGCGCAGCGCGGCGACGCCGGCGACGTGGGGCCGTACTTCGTGGAGTGGGT